>CAYJAF010000039.1:17929-24182 GCA_964368195.1 uncultured Thermodesulfobacteriota bacterium | reverse complement strand
AGTGGCTTTCGGCCTTTTTACTTCGTAAAAAAGCCGAAAGCCACTGCCGAAAAACTTATTTCAATGAGGGTTCGGTGAGAAATCTCTCGTTTAAAAATGTTTCTCCCCATAAAATCCTTTTGATTTTCCTGTCAAACAGGCCAGCGGGGGTAAGCTTCAGCCTCGGGGCCTAGCAGATTTTCGCCAACAGCCAACTGACGAGCCCCGACCCCGGCGATCATAGCTCCGTTATCAACACACCAAGCTAAAGGAGGCACGAATATTGAGAGCCCTCGAGCCTCCAAGGCCTCTTGGGCCGCCTGCCTCAAGGGGCCGTTGGCCGCAACTCCACCGGCTAAAACGGCTCCGCAAGCTTTAGTCTCTTTGACGGCCACCATGAGCTTGGTCACCAACACATCCACCACCGCCGCTTGGAATCCGGCGGCCAAATGAGCCCGCAAAGGGCTTTCCGGCCCTTGAGATTCCACCTGAGTCTTGTAGAGATTCAGACACTGGGTCTTCAAGCCGCTGAAAGAAAAATCCAACCCCTCATGGAGCATGGGACGAGTCAGCTTAAATGCCGTCGGGTCTCCTTGGCGGGCCAGCTCTTCAATAACTTTTCCGCCGGGATAACCTAAACCCATGAGTTTCGCCAGCTTGTCGAAGGCTTCCCCGGCGGCGTCGTCGCGGGTACGCCCCAAAAGCTGGAAATCTAAGTAACCTTTGAGTAAATACAAGTTAGTATGCCCCCCGGAAACCACAAGAGCCACCAACGGGAAAGAAGGGGACGGCAGCGGCGCACCATCTTTACACGCTGTCAGAAAAGGAGCCAGCGCATGGGCCTTGAGGTGGTTCACCCCGGTGAGGGGGAGACCTGTGGACAAGCTCAGACCTTTGGCGAAATTGAGGGCCACCAACAGGGCTCCCACCAGGCCAGGGCCTTGGGTCACAGCCAAACCATCTAAATCAGCAAGGCTACGCCCGGCTTTAGCCAGTGCTTGACTGGTGATGAGGTCAATAGCCTCAAGGTGAGCACGGCTAGCGATTTCCGGCACAACTCCACCATATTGGCAATGTAAATCCACCTGGCTCCGCACCAAGTTGGCCAACACCACCCCATCTTCCACCACAGCGGCAGCTGTTTCATCACAAGAGCTTTCCAATCCCAAAACTAGCATATAAGGCTACCCTTCACTAATAATTATTACTTTTTGTATCACAAACTGCTGACAAAAGGCAAGCTACAGCAGGGAAAGAGCGTCTAAATTGTTGCCGCTTGCCTTGGGGGTGCTTCTCCAAAAGCTCCCTTATTTTAACTCTTTCGGCTTCGCTTCACTTCGGCGGACGCCTTCGTTTCGCTCATTAGGCAGAGTTAAAATTGCGGAATCTTTTGGAGGAGTCCCCCCTTTGGCTTCGCTTACTTGCAAATAAATTCAAACATCATTCACAAATTGCAAATAGTTACAAGCATTTAAGCAGCAAGAAAACTCCTTGCCTAAAAAATTAAGATGCGTAGCCCCTGAATTAAAGAGATCTATCAATTGACTTTTAAAATAGTTTTAGTTATAATTAATATATTAGGTATTCAATAGAGAATTTAAGAGGGAAGCCGGTGAAAGTCCGGCGCGGACCCGCCGCTGTAATCAGGTTGGCCCGGCCAATAAGGCTGTGCGCCATTTTGAAAAACGTTTTACCACTGCAACTTTAGTTGTGGGAAGGTTGTTTTTCAAAAATTTAACCTTGAGAGCCAGAAGACCTGCCTAAAAAATAGATCCGGCCCGGGATTATAGCGGCCAGAAGGATTATTGCGCGTTTAAAAGCGTTTTCGCGAGCCCTTGCGTCTCAAAATAATTTGAGACGGGGCTTTTTTTTATGCCCAAATCATCTTTGGGTAAATCAGTAAGCAATAGGAGTTCTAAATGATGAAATGTTTTAGTAAATTAGCATTAGCCCTATTTTTAATGGTGGTTTTGTCCCCCTCTCAAATTCAGGCCGGCCCCGGCGGCGACAGCGGCCCGGAACTGGGCAAACCGGCCATCGTGTTGGCCATTTTCGGTACCTCAGAGCCGGCAGCCTTGAAGGCCATTGAAAACGTCGACAAACGAATCCGCGCCGCTTTCCCGGATTACGACGTCTATCAGGCTTATACCTCCAACATTATCCGAGACAAATGGCATGGCCGGGCCACTGACGAAGAATTCAAAAAAGCTAACCCCGGCTTGGATAAACTCTATAGCGTCCAACACCCCTTGACCGTGCTAGCTAACATCTATGAAGACGGCCCCCGGCCGATTATGGTGCAGTCCTTGCACATCGTCAATGGCTCGGAATTTGGGTTTGTGGAAAATATTGTCACGAATTTAAGTGAAATCGAAGCCATGCAAGCTGCCAAAAAACCCTTTCCCTATTTGGTTTTAGGTGAATCAGCCTTAGGCAAAGGCACTGAAGCCGACCTCAATCGTGCGGCTAAAGCTTTAGAGCCGTTGGCCAAAGCCGCCAAAGAAGCTGATGCATCTCTTCTCCTATTCGGCCACGGCAATGGTCACCTAGACATCAAAAGCTACCACGACTTCCCCGCAGCTATGACCAAAATGTATGGTCAAAAAGCTTATTTAGGCCTCGTTGAAGGCGAACCCACCTTTGAGCAAGTCTTGGCCGAGTTGAAAAAAGACAAAGTGAAAAAAATCTACTTGGCTCCTTTCATGCTCGTGGCCGGTGACCATACCATTAATGATATGGTGGGCCCCGAAGAAGACTCTTGGATCAATATGCTGAAAAAAGAAGGCTTCGAAGTTGTACCCTATGCCGTTGGCTTGGGTGAAATTGACTCTTGGGCCGACATTTACGTTGAGCGCCTCAAAGTTTTGGAAAAAGATATGAAAGAAAAATTAGCCGAAATGGAAAAGAAACACTAAGTCTTGAAATGGGGCGGCAGGGGCGGCAGGGCCGCCAGCCAACACCGATGTCGCAACGCTTACTTTAATTAGAACAAGTGGTTTTTGTCGCCGAGTAGTAACTAAACTCACCCCTCTTGCCCCTGCCCAAAGTTTCTACTCGGAGATAAAAGCAACTTGCTAGCTAAATAGAAAGCTTGGCCCATGGGGCCAAGCGGCATCGGACGGATGCGAAGCATCCGAGGGTGCAGGGCACCGCCCTGCCGCCCTGCCGCCCTGAACAATTTGCTTGACATTTTGCTTTAACAGAGGCATAATGCATAGTTCAAGAGTTTATGGAGGTCATTCTGGAATGTATGCTGTTATAAAAACTGGCGGTCGCCAGTATAAAGTAGAACCCGGCCAAATGGTTCGGGTGAACAAATTAGAAGCAGAAGTTGGCCAAGAGATTACTTTGGCCGATGTTTTGTTGTTAAAAAACGGCGATGAATTCAAAGTCGGCACCCCTTGTGTGGCCGATGCAAGCGTTACTGCCTTGGTTGTTGAACAAGACAGAGCAAAGAAAATCATCGTCTTTAAGAAGAAACGGCGCCAAGGCTATCAAAAAAAGCAAGGCCACCGTCAAGATTACACAACTTTAAAGATTACAGCCATTAAGGCTTGAGCTGCTAAGCTGATAGGAGGCGATTATGGCTCATAAAAAAGCAGGCGGTTCCAGCCGGAACGGACGCGATACCATAGGTAAACGTCGGGGCGTGAAACGCTACGACGGTCAGGTAGTGCGGGCTGGGAACATCTTAGTTCGTCAATTAGGCACCAAAATTCACCCCGGCAATAACGTTGGCTTAGGACGCGACTACACCCTATTTGCTTTGGTGGATGGTTTAGTTAAATTCGAACGTTACGGCGCAGGGCGGAAAAAAGTTAGCGTCTATCCGCAAGATGCCGTCTAAAAAACGCCACTATATATATACATTGGAAGCATCCCGATCGCTATATGTTGTGGGAAATGGCAAAAAAACGCAAAAAGACAAAAAAAGTCTTGCAATGCTGTTTCAAATCAAGTAATATTATCCAAAAGGTCTTCTGAGAGCTTTAGTTTGCAACAAACATAAAGACGAAGGCTTTATAAATAGTAAAAGTTTTCGATTTTTCCTCTTTGGAATTTGAGAATTTGTCAATTTAGTAAAAGTTGGTTTTACCAGCTGCTTTCAATGGGCCAAGGCAACCCGTTGAAGGAAAATAAAAACAGCCAAGAAAAAAATGAGGTTTCTTATGAAAAGAGCTTTAGCTATGGCTTTGGGCGCCGTAATGGTGGCCGGTTCCGCTACTCAGGCCGAGGCCGCCAGTTACGTTGATTTCAGCGGTTATTATACTGCTTACTTCTTGAACGATGTCAATTTGGGTCGTCAAGCTTCCGATGAAAGCTTCACCGATTCTTATTTCGGCCATCGTTTCAACCTTGATGTCACCTTCACCCCGACCGATGAAATTCAAGTTTTCTGGCGTCTCCGCGGCCCCAACTGGCAACGCTGGGGTAACAACGGTGGTATGTTAGACTTGTCCACCGAACACATCTATGGTGTGATCGAACAAGACTTCGGCACCTTCACCATCGGTCACTTCGCCGATACTTTGGATGTCTATGGCTTGGCTTCCTTGGGTTACCAACCTAACGCCAACCCCATGTGGACCAATGTTGGCCCCTATGACAACGCCGCTCACATCGATGCTATTCGTTACAACAACGAATGGGACAACGGTTTCGGCCTCATGGGTCAATACGCCAAACTCGAAGCCACCTATGTTAATGCCGGTGGGGCTATTGGCACCAGCGGTTGGTCCAGCGATGCCGATTACGATCGTATCCAATTAGAAGCCACCTACAAGTGGGATGGCGGTGGCGCTGCCTTAGGCGTTCAATATGACCGTAACGTTGTCAGTGGTAATGCTGGTATCTTGTTCCCGACTTCTGCTGGCGTGACTCCTGCCGTTCTTGACACCAAATGGAATAACGGTCTTGACAAACATCAAGCTTGGTATATCAACCCCGCCATTATGCACAGCTGGGGTGATTTCAGCGTTCACTTCGAAGCCATGTTAGGCTGGGGTGACTATGACTACCAACACATCGTTCCTGTCGGTTCCAGGTTTGCTTCTGCTGACCATGATGCCAATGGCTACTCCTTCTATTTAGACGCCGACTACAACTATGGCCCCGGTAACGTTACCTTGGCCGGTTGGTGGGTTTCCGGCTCTGACTTGGAAGATGCTACCATGGTTCTTGATGACACTGGTAACTACTACCACTTCAAAGGCGACTCCAACAGCTTAGTCAACATCGACAACGGTAACTTCTATCCTCTGTTGGTCGCTTACAATGGCAACGCAAGTGGTTTCGGCCGCGTTGGTACCTACGGCGAAATCAGCGGTGCTAACAACGGTAGTGCAGTGAACATGGCTAACAACGCCTATGAAAACTACATTCACCAAGGTTGGGTTGGTAACTTCGGTCATGGTCAAGAAAATGTTGCTTACAATAATACCGATTTGATGTACAGCAATGTTTACTTGAACACCGTCGACAACAGTGGCGCTGGCTTCAGCAACTACTTAGATCGTTTAAATACTGCTGGCGTTGATGCCGCTGGTAGCGTTTTGCCTACTTGGTCTAACTTCCAATCTGCTGCTGATGCCACCCGTCGTTTGAGCTTCAACGAAGACACCGGTGCTAACCACTGGGCTATCGCCTTGACTGGTAACCATGCCTTCACCGATGACATCACCATGCACTATGGTTTGGCTTACTTGGCCTTGAACGATCCTAACTATCGTGTGGCCACTGGCGCTACCTATAACATCAATGATACTGTTGGTTCTTTCAATAACGTCACTTACGCCGAACAAGACACTGATTTGGGCTTTGAAATCGACCTCGGTTTCACCTTCCAACTCTTAGATAACCTCAGCTTTAACACTAGCTTCGGTTACATGTTCGCCGGTGATGCTTTCAAAACCCTTCGCGGTTACAACTTCGACTCCGGCACCACTGAAAATGCCGATGGCGCCATCAACACCGTCAACGGTGTTGGTAATGTCTCTTCCACCTGGCAAGATGCCGACGACACTTATGTGTGGTATAACACTTTGACCTTCTCTTTCTAAGAAAAAGTCATAACTTAAAAAAAACCCGCTGGGCAACCAGCGGGTTTTTTGTGTCGGCAGGGCCGACGGCCTACTCCGATGCCGCTTGGCCTTACGGCCAAGCTTTCTATTTAGCAAACAGGAAGTTTCGTCTCCGAGAAGTAGCTTTGGGAGGATGCAGGAGACGCACTTTAGTCACTACTCGGCAACTAACGTTACTTGTTATAATTAAGTAA
>CAYJAF010000039.1:0-17829 GCA_964368195.1 uncultured Thermodesulfobacteriota bacterium | reverse complement strand
GGGGCAAGAGACGCACTTTAGTCACTACTCGGCAACTAACGTTACTTGTTATAATTAAGTAAGCGAAGCGCCATCGGCGTAGGCAGGCGGCCCTGCCGCCCTGAGAAGTGGCTTTGGGCGGGGGCAAGAGACGCACTTTAGTCACTACTCGGCAACTAACGTTACTTGTTATAATCGAAATAAGTAAAGCAACGTCGAAAGAAGTCGCAAAACGTCTTTACGCACAAACTAAAACTAAAGGGCCGGTAGCATTAAAGCTACCGACCCTTTAGTTTTGCTAGATTCTATTACAGAAAAGGCGCAAAGAGTTTCCCGCACTCCGATTCCGATCTAAACCCCCTCCCGGAGATTTTTACAGATCGTCGGGGGTGTTGGCGTCAACGTGCTCTCCGTTGACTTTTTTGCGTAAAATGCCGGAATTCTTAAAAACAACAACCCGTCTGGCACGCAATTCCAATGATTCACGTGTTTGGGGATTGCGTCCACGGCGAGCGTTTTTGCGTTTCACCACAAACTTACCAAAACCGCTAATAAGCACGTCTTCCTCGGCAGCGAGGGTTTGCTTAAGAATGTCCATTAATTTCTCAACGGCACCGCGAGCGTCTTTTCGGCTCAATTCAACTTTGTCAAAAACTTCCGCAATGATTTTTTCTTTAGTTACTGCCATAGTTTAAACTCCGTGGCGCACTTTCTAAAGCATTAAAATGCGCCAGTATGATAATAGTGATTTTGGCAAAAAGAAAACAGGGCCGCCTTGCCTTTTATGGCTACCCTCAAAGTTTACCAAATGCCTAAATTTTAAATTCCTTACCTACTTCTATAAGATAACTAGATATTTAATTATTGGCCAACTGCGCTTAATTGTCAAGGATTTTTTTTAGTTAACCAAAAATTTGCATTTAAAGAGAAGATTGTTTATAATTGAGTAAATAAGAAATCGGAGGTAGTTTTATGGCCAGTAAGGTTTACGCAATATCTTTGCGCACCCATTACCGGGAAAATATTTTTCAAAAACAAAAACGCTTACTTATGGCTTTAGAGCCAAAAAACTTAATCAAACCAAAGAGTTTGTGGGCTTTGAAATTGCATTTTGGCGAAGTCGGCAGCCATGCCTTCATGAGTCCCGTCGCCGTCAGAGCTTACGTTGACGCCCTGAGCGAGCTGGGAGCTAACTGCTTTTTGACTGACACTAATACCTTGTATGTCGGCAAAAGAAGTAACGCCGTGGATCACCTCCACGCCGCCCTCTCCCACGGCTTTGGCCGCGAAGTGACCGGGGCTCCCGTGGTGATTGCCGATGGTTTGCGCGGCCGCAGTGAGGTGGGCATTGAAGTCAACCGCGGTGGCGTAACAACGGCTTGGCTTGGCAAAGAATTCATGGAGGCCGATGGGGCCTTGATCCTGACCCACTTCAAAGGTCATGAGCTCACCGGCTTTGGTGGGGCCATCAAAAATTTAGGCATGGGCGTTGGCTCTCGTCGTGGAAAGTTAGATCAACATTCAGACCTAAAGCCCAAAGTCGCAAATAACAAGTGCATTGGTTGCGCCCACTGCCTGAGCCAATGTGCCCACAAAGCCATCGACTTTTTGGCCGCCGAAAAGAAAGCCAAAATAGACAACGCCAGGTGCGTGGGCTGTGCGGCCTGCATTGCCATCTGCCCTGAGGAGGCCATCGACATCCCCTGGAGCGGCGATCGCCCCAAGTTGATGCGCAAAATGGTGGAATATGCCAACGCTTCTTTGAGCGGCAAAGAGGGCCGAGTGCTTTTCGTCAACTACGTCGGGGCCCTTTCCCCCTTATGCGATTGCGTCAACCACTCCGACGCCCCCATTGGCCCTGACGTTGGCTATTTAGCCAGCACAGACCCGGTTGCCTTGGATTTAGCTTGCGCCGAACTTGTCAACCAAAACCCCGGCTCGCCCCAAAGTTGCCTGCCGGAAAGTGCTTTAGCACCCGGTGCTGACAAGTGGGAAGCCTTGCACCCCGGTAGCCAGTGGCGTTTTCAATTGGAATATGCCGCCGAAATCGGTTTAGGCTCTTTAGCCTATGATTTGGAATGGTTGGCCGAACCGAAAGGCGTTGAGTAAGTGCTTGATATTATCGGCGGAGGCTTGGCCGGTTGCGAAGCTGCTTGGCGAGTGGCCAGCCTTGGAGTTCCTGTGCGGCTGTGGGAAATGAAACCTACGCGCTTTTCCCCGGCCCATTCTTCACCCAACCTGGCGGAGCTGGTTTGCTCTAATTCTCTGAGGGCCGCCGACCCCGCCAGCGCAGTGGGCCTTTTAAAAGAGGAAATGGCCGCTTTAGGCTCCTTGGTCATGACCGCTGCCCTTAAAACGCAAGTCCCGGCCGGCGGAGCATTGGCCGTTGACCGAGAGCTCTTCAGCCGCGAAATCACCACGGCCATCGAAACTCATCCTTTAATTGAATTGCGGCGGGAAGAAATAAAAAGCTGGCCTCAAGGTTCAGATCCTGTGGTGGTGGCCGCCGGGCCTTTGGCTTCCGAACCTCTTACGGATTTGCTCCAAGACTTGCTGGGCAAGCCGCAACTCAACTTCTACGATGCCCTTGCCCCCATTGTAACGGCAGAATCACTCGATCATAACATCATCTATGCCGCCAACCGCTATCAAGATGCGGCTGACGGCGGTGATTATCTCAACTGCCCCCTGACTAAAGACGAATTCCAAACTTTCTGGGAAGCCCTGGTCGCCGCTGATAAGGTGGAGCCGCGTGCCTTTGAAGATCAGCGCTATTTCGAAGGTTGCCTGCCCATTGAAGTCATGGCCAGCCGCGGGCCCCACACCTTGACTTTCGGCCCCATGAAGCCGGTGGGGCTGGAAAACCCCAAAGACGGGCGCCGGCCTTATGCTGTGGTACAGTTGCGTTTAGAAAATGCCTCCGGAACCCTTTGGAATATGGTTGGCTTTCAAACTCGCCTGACCCGCCCGGCTCAAAAAGAAGTCTTCCGCCTCATCCCTGGCTTGGCCAACGTAGAGTTTGCTCGCTACGGTGCCCTCCACCGCAATAGTTATCTGGAAGCCCCCACTGCCCTTGATGAATTTCAACGCCTGATAGGGCACGAGCGCTTCTTTGTGGCCGGACAAATCTCTGGAGTCGAAGGCTATGTGGAATCGGCCGCCCACGGCCTTTGGGTCGGGGAATTGGCCGCTCGCCAAATCCAAAATCGTCCCCTGATCACTCCGCCGCCTTCCACCGCCATGGGAGCCATGCTAAGCCACCTGCGCCTTGCGCCGCGGCGAGGCCCTTTTGCTCCTTCTAATATTAACTTTGGGCTCTTCAGCCCCCCACCGCCAAATAACATCGCCAAAAAAGAACGTAAAACTTGGCAGGTGGAACAGGCACGCACCGACTTCCGAGCCTTTTCAGAATCTCTACTTTCATGATGTTGTAAGGCAAGGGCATCTTAATTTTCACCGCTCGCCAAAGGGGGTAGTTCTCCAAAACATTCCTTATTTTAACTCCTTCGGCTTCACTTCACTTCGGCGGACGCCTTCGTTTCGCTCAGCAAGGCGGAGTTAAAATTGCAGAATTTTTTGGAGAACTACCCCCTTCGGCTTCGCTAACTTGACGAATAATTTTAAACCTCATTCGCAAATAACACCTAATTAAAAACACTTAGCCCGCAAAGCAATTTGTAACCTAAAAAATTAAGATACTCTTACCCTGCGTTATGATGCACGTCAATCTATTTGGGTAAAATATCATGAACTTCGTGGCGACGTAGGAGAACTTTTCAGAAATTGACTGTAAATTTTTGCCCCGCTTGTGAGCGATAGCGAACTTTAGGGGCTAAAATACAGACAATTTCGGAAAAGTTACTCCGTAGGAGCCGGAAAAATAATAAATTAAATTGACGTGCGTTATGATGTTTTTTCCTTGAAAGCTGATGACTGACAAGGTAAAATCATAATTTAGAAAGATACTTATGAAAATGCTAATTAATCAGCGTTTCCTTATTCAAAGTTTGGCAAAAACATTATTTTGGGGCAATTTATGAAATTTATTATATGCTTGTTTTTACTTACAATATCCACTCCTCTGTTCGCCGACACCTTGCCCCAAGGAGTGACAATAGGGCAAATTAGCGGCCCCGGTCAAGAATACTTAATAAAGCAATTGGAAAAAAGAGAAGGCTCCGGCCCGGCCACCTCCCTTCTCAACGGACGAGTCACCGCCCACAGCTTAGTGCGACGGGAAAGGGAAACAGTGCCCTTGACCACACCCACCGGAGAAGATTCCTACCTCACCTATACCCCTAACATCTTTACTAAACGCCTTTGGCTGATCGAAGAGGAACCCACCAGAGAAATGCTGGAAGATTACGAGCTGGAGCGTTTCCTCGGAGAATTGACTTTGGATTGGCAACTGGTGGCCACAGGTGGCGGGCGGATTTTAGCCGAAGGTCAAGTTAAAGTAGATGCCAACCGCACGATCGGCGGCTATTTGGCCACTCGCGGCTTAACACCTCGCTTGGAAAGCGAAAAAAAGACGGCGGCTTTGGAAGAGAAGCTGGAAAAACATTTGATTGACGAGTTGGTGCGTCTTTTGTCTCTAGATTTAGGCCGCTCTCCCAATCCTTCGGAAATCGAGGTGGGAGAT
Organism: uncultured Thermodesulfobacteriota bacterium; assembly: GCA_964368195.1. Classification (GTDB taxonomy): domain Bacteria; phylum Desulfobacterota; class Desulfarculia; order Adiutricales; family Adiutricaceae; genus Adiutrix. The sequence goes on along the minus strand of CAYJAF010000039.1, from coordinate 13,208 downwards.
GACTCTTTGAGCCGCAAGGCCAAGAGCCTGGCCAAAGATGGGCAATGGGAAGAGGCCCGCAAACTTTGGGAAGAACTCTTGCGGCAAAACCCACGCTATGGCCCTCCCCTTTTCAACATGGGGCTTTATTACGAATATAAGCAAAATCCGGAAGCCGCCTGGAAGATGTATCGTGAAGCCTTCCTCAGCGAGGCTACCGAGGAACACCGCGAGGCTTTAACCAGGCTCACCGAAGCCCTCGATCGGGCCGGACGCTTGCCCAAACGATAAAAACGACTTTAGGATACAGAAACTTTAGGATAGAAGAAAGTTGACGCTTGTCTTCTATCCTTTTTTGCTCAAAAGGGACTTAAAAACAGCTATTTTCGTAGGGTCACCTTTGATTTTGACTTTGCCGGTCATAATGGCCATAAGCGGCTTGAGCTGTTTATTATAAAGCTTTAACGCTGTGTCGCTAGAGGCCGTTATGGTAATATCGGAATCCACCGGAGCCCCTTGGTTTAAAAGCACAGCTCCATTTCTCACCTCAATTTGCCACTGAGCCGGGTCAGGATCAGTAATAACGACAGACACTTGGGCCTCTAATTGGGGGCCGGGCTTGGCTCCTTCCACCAATTTTTGCAACACCTCAAACAATTCAGCAGTTTTCATAGAAAATCATCCTTTAATAGCAACGCGGAAATTTTAGCTAAAATTTAATTTTTTTCAAATAGTTGTTGCCATTTTAAGCGACGACTATTTATTTATAAGAGATAATCCTTTATTTTAATTATAGTTTATATTATAATAAATTGATGTTTAATTTTATTTTAACATAAATAATATTTTACCACAAATAATAACCGGAGAACAGTTTTGAAATTACACTTTTTTTTAGCCTTAAGTTTATTTTTGGGCCTCCTTTTGAGCTCCCAATCTTTAAGTGCGCAAGAAGAAGAAATGAAAGAAATAAGCTTTCTGACGTGGGCACCAACCGGTGGGCCGCAAACTCTGTGGCGTGACGCCGCAGGTGGCCTTGAGGCCGCAGCAGCCATGTATAACGCCAACGGTGGTTTGAGCGGACGGAAATTGAATATCATCACTTTGGCCACAAATGAAAACTCGCCAAATTTCTTCAAAGACATCACAAGAGAACTGAAAGAGACTACACCCTACGGTTTAGTGGGAGGCCCGGTGTCTCGGCAGGCGAAAGAGTTTGGCGAATATGTAAATACTTTAGGGGTGCCTTGGTTTGGCCCGTGGTCAGACCAAAACCGCCTCTACCAAGCGGCGGGAAGTAATGGCCCTTTTGCTATCTTACCCACTTGGCAAGAGGAGCTCCCGGCTCTTTTGAATTACGTGCAAAGCCACTTTACCACTGGCGAAAAGGGAACTGTTTACTTACTCTATTATGATGCAGAATCTGAGCAAGAAATGGCCACTTGGGCACGTCAAGAAGCCGCCAACCGAGGTTTAGAGCTCAAGCGGGCTCCCGTTGAAGCAAGTTTCACCAACTGGCCTTACATTGCAGAGCATATGGATGGTGCCGCAGCCGTCATCATCTACTTAAGCCAAGGTGACACGGCCGCCGCCCTGAAAGCTATTAAGGCCAAAATGCCGAAAGCCCTTTATTTGACAGGAGCCCTTAATCCTCCCAATTCCAACTTGGTGCTTTTATCTGGCGGAGCTTGGGAAGGCGTCATATTCCCGTCAATTTTGCGGCCCAGCCAAGAAATTCCCAAAGCTTTTGAAAACTTAATTAAAAGCTATGGGCTCCCGGGTCTCATGGTGAGCTATCAAACCTATTTGGGTTTTAGCCAAGGACAAATTCTGGCCCGAGCCGTGAGTTTATCTCTGCGACAAGGAGAAGTGAACCTGACTCAAGGGCTTTACGCTCTAGAAAATTTCAACACTCTTTTTGCTAATCCACTCACGTTTCAGCCGGGGGAACACTATGCCCCGGAAGGGTTTTTCTATTTAGCCCAAGCTTACGGCAAAGGCCAATGGCGTCCGGCTCCCATTGCAATGGCTCCCCTTACTGCGGCCCCGACTGCTGAAATCACAGCTACTGAGACTTCCGCAGCAGAAGCTCCCTTGCCTAAAGCAGAGTAAGAAGCCTTTGCCAAAAACGCTCACTAATAAGCGTTGCCTTTAAAACTATGTGCTGAAAAAAAGTTTCGGCAACAATTAATAGAGGTTCACATTTGGAAAATAAAACTTCTGACTTAAAATCGTCATCTTGCTCTCTTTGTGCCAAGGGCCATAATCACCCTTTGCCGAGCAACTGCCCTGAATGTGGGCTTACTCTTAAGACGACTCCAGCACCTTCATTCACCGAGCCCAACCCAAAAAGCCAAGTTATCATCTCGGTTTTAATTGGCATTGCCATTTTGGCTTTGGCTGTTTTACTTTTGGGGGGATTTTTAACAGGGTCAAAAACTTCAGATCCTAACAGCTCAGCAGCTCAAGATAATATGTTGGGGGAAGTTGGTTTGGAAGATGCTTTGGATGCCCTTGAAGGAGGAAGCGAAGGGGCAGTTCTTTCGGGAAACGAACCGGAACCTGAGTTGTGATAACTTTTTTGGCAACCAATTTGCATACAAATAGAGCGGTTAAACTTAAGGAAACGATATGGTATTAGCGTTTCCCAAGATAAAACAAAGCTCCTGAAAATGGACACTTTATAATTTTTACTTGCCAAGGGCATTTGGCAAATTTAAGTATTGGGGCATATTAGGGCATGAGATTAGCAAGTGTATTTATTATCTTAAGTTTCTTAATCAGTGGTGTTTTGGCCTTTGAAGCAAACATCGCCTACGGTCGCTCTCGGGGGCCAACTCTTTCCACTTATCCCCATAAAGCCGAGAAATTACTTTCCTATCAAGCCGGAGAGCAAGCGGCGGAAGATAGCGCTGAAGACGTTGAGAGTGTTGAGGATATTAGTGCGCCCGCTTCTCCCACCAACACTGACCGTCAAAAAAACACCACCGACGACAGATTTCGCCCCAAAACCACATCCACCGGGCCGGCCCCCAGCCTCACCACCATCGGGACTCCCCAAATCCCGGCTGATTTGCGCTCTCAAACAGGTGGAACAAGGCAGCGAACTCCACAAAAATACAGCTACACCGTTGAGGTGAACTCCCCTAATTTGCCGGAACTCACCGAGATGTTTATCAAGGTCAATCGCTTATCAGTAATGCATGGCGAGCCCATAACCAAAACAACCCTGGAACGCCGTTTGATGCTTTCTTTGGAAGAAGGTCAAGAGCTCCTCAAAAGCCAAGGCTATTATGACGGCAAAGTCGAGGGGCGTTTGGTCTTGGAAAAAGACAACACCTACAAAGCCATTTTTGATTTCACCCCCGCAAAAGCTTACGTCATGGGGCCCAGCAAAGTTATTTTAAAAGGCTCATTAGACCCGGAAAGTCAAGCCGTGGCCCCACCTAAATCTCTGGGAGAAGTGGCATTAAGCCCCGGAGAACCGGCAGTGGCAGCCGATGTTTTGGCGGCAGTTAACCGAGTGGAAGAGGCTTTCCATAACCGCGGCTACCCGGAAGCAAAAGTAGTTGACACACATTTCACTTTAGATCGCAAGCAAAAAACCTTAGAGGCTGAAGTGGTGGTTGTGCCGGGGGAACTTGTGCGCATGGGGCCGATTAAAGTTGTGGCCAGCACCGTTGACCAAAGTTATTTGGAAGCCTTGCGAACTTGGCGAGTTGGGCAAGCTTGGAACCAAGAAGCCGTGAATAACTATACCGATGCTCTAAGGCAAACCGGCCTCTTTCAAGCGGTGGAGATTAATAAAGATCAAGTTAGTAAAGATGATGAAGGCAAAAAGGTTATTCTGCGAGCCGCCAACTCCAAAGATGCCTTGCGCCCGGTGGAAGTCAACTTGGTGGGGGCTCCCGAGCGAACCGTTGGCGGTAAAATAAGTTACGACACCGATTTTGGCATTGGCCTGAACGCCTATTGGGAACACAGAAACCTCACCGGCCACGGCGATCGCTTGCGCCTTGACTTGCCTGTCTGGGGTGATTTACAGCAGTTCACAGCATCCTATCGCTACCCTTACATCTGGAGCCCCAAACAAGATCTCTTAGTCAATGGTGGCTTTTTACATGAAGACAGCGACGCCTACGAAATCTACTCCGCCGCATTAGCCGTGGGGGTCGAGCGACGTTTTTCCAAACGTTTCACCGGGAGCGTTGCCGCCACCATTGAAGGGGGCACAATTCAAGATCCCGGCCAGGAAAAAGAAGATTTCTTGATGATGGGCTTGCCAGTCATCGCCACTTATAACCATACCAACAGTTTACTTGACCCGACCCGCGGAATGCGTCTATCGGCGCAAGTTGCCCCTTACACAGGCAAATTCGACGGTGAATTCAACGTGTTGCGCACAAAATTTGAAGGCCGAGCTTTCATCCCCTTGTTTTCAGAAAAACTGGTCGCCGCCTTTAAAGGCTCCTGGGGCACTGTCTGGAATGCCGACAACAGCCAAGACATTCCTGTCTCTTTACGCTATTATAGCGGTGGCGGCAGCTCAGTGCGGGGCTATGATTACCAATCGGTGGGCCCGCGTGATGCGGCCGGGAATCCTTTGGGCGGCATATCTTTAGCTGAGGTCAGCGGCGAATTGCGTTGGCGGGTGACGGAAGATATTGGGCTCGTCTCCTTTTTAGATGGCGGCATGGTTTACGACGATGTTGATACCAAGGTCTTTCAAGATATGCTTTGGGGAGCAGGTTTAGGAGCACGTTACTACACCCCCATTGGCCCTGTGCGGGTTGATGTTGCTGTGCCTTTGGATAAGCGACCCGGCGATTCCTCTTGGCAGCTTTATCTGAGCATTGGACAAAGTTTTTAGGGTGAGAAAGGGAGCACTGCTTAAATGCCTTTTTGCCCTCTAACTTTGCAAGCTCGTTTTGGGAAAGTCTCATGTATGTTATATACTATAATCCTTTCCCAAAACTCGCCTTTCGCGTTAGAGAACAAAAACGCTAATTAATCAGCGTTTCCTTAAAAAAGTTGTTTCAAGGACACATAGATTTTACTACTGAAAGACAATATGACCCCTCGTAAACGAAAACTCACCTTAAAACGACGGCGCAAACGACCGCTCTTGGTGAGGATTGCCTTGATTACAGCGGGGCTCTTTTTGTTTTTGTCCTTGACGGGCGTCATTTTCTTACGAACCTCGCTGGCCACCGAAATCATTTTCAACCAAACAGCGAAGATCTTGGCCGCCGACGGCTACACCTTAGCTGCCGCTGAAATCTCCGGGCCACTCCCGGGGCACCTAAGAGCGCAAAAAATTCATTTTGCCGATGACAAGGGCCTTGTGGTGCGGGCGGCAGAAGTTGAAGTGGAATTAAACATCTGGGCTCTTTTCACCGGGGTAGTGAGTGCGCCTTTAGTGAAAATCGACGGCCCGGAACTCGTTTCTTTACCGCTTCCCAAAGAAGATGATGACGACAAACCCTTTTCGCTCCCCGTGGGCATAAGCATAGGCCAACTCGTTGTTGAAAACGGAGAAATCAGCCCCAACGCTCTGGCCAATATCGGGCTGCTAGGGACGCCGTCACTGGCGGTAAACGCCGAAGGTTCTGCCCAAATCACCACCTCTTTAGCCGCCAACTTCCAAGGCCAAGTAAAATCTGCCGGCCACGAAATTCTCCTTATTAAATTGGCGCTCGATTCCGCCGCTGATTTGACTGAACAACTGACCTTAGAACTGAAAATAGACGATCCCCCAGCCGGAATCTTGGCCGCTACTGTCAACAACGATAAATGGTCGGGCCTGCGAGCTAAATTCAATGGGAAAGGGCCTTTAAAGAATTGGAACGGCAATTGGGAACTCGATGCCGGTCTGTGGGGACACTCGACCGGACAGTTGAATTTCAAAGGGCAACGGGGACGACTTTTATCTGACCTTTGGTTGGAACCATCTTGGCAAGGCGAGGTAGTGACTCAAAATCGGCCCGGCCCGGCCGCTCCAAAAAGCTGGCGGAAGTGGCTGGGCTCCGAAGGAACTTTGCGCACAACCGGAGTCTGTCAAGGCGATAAAATCACGGCTCAGCTGGAACTCTTGGCCCGAGCTACCCCGAAACTTAAACTATCCGGCCAACTGGTCGGGAGCCTGATGAGCGGCGCGGAAAACCTGCAATTCACAGCCTCCCTAACCGGGCTCCTGGGCCCCGGCGGAGAGCCGGAATTGACGGCTGCGGCCAACTTATCCGGCACTCCCCAAGGGCAAGACCTCAGCCTTTCCCTATCCGGTGACGGTTTAAACTTGGCCGCCCGTTTAAAGCAAAACTATGCCGCCGATGAAACAACCGGAACTTTGCGCCTAAGCACAAGCGCCGCTTCCCCTTGGACAGCCGAAAGCTGGCGTTTGGCCGGGGCTGAACCCCAAATTTTAGAAGGAGCCCTTGACCTTGACGCCGATTTCAAATGGCATGGCGCCGCTCAAGACGTGAAAAGCTCTTTAAAATTTAGCGCCCAAGAGATGGCTTGGGGCAATCAGCAATTAGAGAGTCTTTTAGGTTCGGAATTCTCTTTTAATCTCGAGGCAAACGGCGGCGGAGAATATCCTTTAGCAGTGGAGTTGAAAAACTTTCAAACTCCAAACCTCGGCTTAGATGGGCACTTTTTGTGGCAAGAGGCCCTTGGCCAAATAGAGACTAAACTCTCTGCTCATCTCCTTGATTTAAGCATCTTTAATCCTCAATATGGCGGGCCTTTGTCCTTGGAAATTGCCGCCAATGGCCCTTTGGATAATCTTGAAGGCGAATTGGCCTTAAAGAGCCCAACCTTAAAAACAGAAGCAGGAATTTTCAAAGACACGGCCCTTACAGTCAAAGCCCAAGGAGCACTCGTGGCCCCGACAGACTCCGGTTCCACAGCGGGCTTTACTCCCAATTTAAACGGAGAGCTGAGCCTTGTGGTGGCCGAAAGTCCGGGCGGCCTTGCGAACTTGACCGGCAAGTGGGAATATAGCCAAAAGGACAAAGCCTTAACCCTTCGCTTGAAAGATTTGATAGGCACGCTGGCCGGGCTTTCACTGGGCGGGAATTTATCTTTGGCCACCCAAGAGTCAACGCCTGTAATCATTGGCAATTTACTGATTGATGTCAACGATTGGGCTCCTTTGGCCGCCTTGAGCGGACAAAAAATAAACGGCGAACCTTTAAAGTTGCAATTGGAATTCACAGCCCCCGAAAAACGCCAAAGCCTCCATGGATTAGTGGATATTCCCCGTTTAAAAATAGCTGATGATCTCTCACTTCAGCAATTGAAACTGGATTTCCAAGTGGCTGATTTTTTTGCCCGGCCCGATCTCAACTGGAACTTCACCGCCGCCTCCGGCACCGTGGGAAGCACCTCGTGGGGGAAAGCTCAAATAACAGCTCAAGGCGAAAAGGGCCTTGGTAACTTTACAGCTGAAATCGGTCGCTTGAAACTGGCAGGGGTCGGCGGCGGGCCAAATGATTCCTTTGGGGCCAAAGGCTCCTATGACGTAGCCAGGCTTCTAGAGCCGGATTACCTTGCCTCTTTGAATCTACAATCGCTCAACTTCCGCTTGGGTGGAAGTGGCCTAAGGCTGGCTCAAGCTGTGAAAATCCACTGGGGTGATAGTTTAAAGGTAGAGCCTGTGGTGGCCACCGTTTTGCCCAAAGGAAGCTTAAAAGCAGAAATCAACTTAGCCCCTGATTCTTTAAAAATCTGGGCGGAAGCGCAAAATGTGCCTTACGCCTTAGCCAAACCTTTTGTGCCCAATATGCCAAATGGGGTCATTGAAAAATTAACCGTTGATTTGGCCCAAAAAAGCCAAAATGGGCCCAGCGGCAACTTCTCTTTATTGACAAATGTTGAGGTGAAAGAGGGCTTTAGACTCAAGCCAATTTTAACGGTGAACGGCAAACTCACAGCCGGGGCCAATCCTCATTTGGAAATGGTGGGCGAAATTAAGGGCGGACGCTGGCCGGCCAAGGGAGATTTCACCGCAAAGCTCCCCCTTGCGGCCCAAGCAGGTGGCGGATTCCCCACGGTAGACATGGTCGCACCGGTGGCAGCTGCGCTCAAATTTACCGGGCCGGTGGCGCCCATCTGGAACATTTTCGGCCCGGCAGATCGAACCCTGACGGGAGTCGCCCAAGTTAATTTGCGCGTAAATGGCCCCCTCAATCAGCCCCAAGCCCAAGGCGATTTCTATTTCAGTGGCGGACGGTTTGAAGACCAGCTCTTGGGTCTGTTAATCGACAATATTCAGCTCAGTGCCCAATCGACCCCGGAAATGCCCTTGAAAGCCATTTTGCAAGCCGGAGACGGCAAAGGTGGCCTTTTGGGCCTGGATATTTCCTTAGGCGATTTGGCCAGCCCCCAAATTTTGGCCAAAGGCGAGTTGAGCCGCTTTAGCCCCCTTTACCGTGACGATGTTGATGTGGCTATTTCCGGCACCTTTGGGGCCGCCGGGCCAATCACCGGCCTCAAGCTCACTTCTGACCTTGCCATCACCAGTGGGGATATAGATTTAACAGTGGCCGCCGCCGGACAATCCATCACCACCCTTGATCTCTCCCAAGGCTCTAAAACAAGCAGAGCCGCAGCTCCCATTGACCCTCAACTTGATTTGCGCCTGAAAATACCCAAGCAGTTTTTCATTGAAGGCTTTGGTTTAAAAAGCGAATGGGAAGGCGATTTAAATATCACGGGCTCGGCTATGCGCCCTTCGATTAAAGGTTCTGTCAGCCCGGTGCGCGGCTATTTAGAGCTTTTCGGCAAGGATTTTGAGCTCTCCGATGGTGATATTGCATTTTATGGCGGCACAAACCCCAATCTTAACTTGGAATTAACCCACCAAGGTGATAATATTATAGCCTTGGTTAGAATTGCCGGCTCAGCCAAGACTCCCAGCTTAAAATTGGAAAGCCGCCCTCCTCTGCCGGAAGAGGAAATTTTAGGCCAGGTGCTCTTTGATAAGAGTGCTTCCGACATCAGCCAATTTGAAGCCATTCAGCTGGCGAATGTTGTGCAGGAATTGGCCAACATTGGCCAAGGAAGTGCTTTGAGCTTGGTTAGTAACTTGCGTAAAACAGTGGGCCTTGACGTTTTGCGCTTTGGCGGTAAAGGTGGGGCTGATCGCGAAAGAGATGTCTCTAACTTATCGGGCTCCATTGCCCAAGGGCTGAACAACAGCTCCCCGGTTGGCTCCAGCGGCGAAGAAGACGAATTTGCCGTGGAGGCCGGGAAGTATATCAGTGATAATATTTATGTTGGGGTGGAGCACAGTGCTGCCGAAGGGGCTGCTGTGCGGGTGGAAGTGGAATTGAGCCCCATGTTCGATTTCGAGGCTCGCACCTCATCGGAATCCAGTCAAGTTGGTATTGGCTGGAAAAAGGATTATTAGGAAATATTATGGCACCAGTTTGGAATATCGACCCCATTGCTTTCATTATCCCCGGCATCAATTGGCCCGTGCGCTATTACGGCCTAATCTTCGGCCTTGTTTTGGTAGGCGGATTCCTTTTATTCCGCTGGCAGACGGTGCGTGGACGCGGCACTGAAGATGAAGCCTTTAGCTTTGTTGTGCCCGGGGCTTTGGGAGTGCTCATCGGGGCCCGTTTGGGCCACGTCTTTTTCTACAATTGGGATAGGTTCATCCAAGATCCCATGTGGTTATTCCGCATCTGGGAAGGAGGCCTGGCCAGCCACGGGGCAACTTTGGGCCTCCTTGTGGCCATTTGGTTTCACTCTTGGCGCTGGCAACGCCCCTATTTAGATACTTTAGACCGTTTTACATTCTCAGCGGCCTTGGGCTCGGCCCTTGTGCGCTTGGGGAACTTTTTCAACTCTGAAATCGTGGGGCGCATCACCGATGGCCCCTTTGGCGTCCGCTTTCCCCGCTATGAGCAACTGCCGGCGGAACTCTCCCCGGCCCGCTACCCAAGCCAATTGGCCGAGGCCACTTTGGGCTTTTTTGTCCTATTTATGCTCTGGTGGCTAGACCGCCGTTTGGGCGGCGAAAAAAGACCTCGCGGAGCCCTCACCGCCGCTTTCCTGATTCTCTATTTTACCGGCCGTTTTTTGGTGGAATTCATTAAAGAACGCCACGGCTTCATCGACTCCTTCATTCTCTCGCGGGGGCAACTTTTGTCTCTGCCGGGAATTTGCCTCGGGCTGATTCTTTTTATCGTTGCCTATAACAACTGGAAGCGAGACCATGGCCCAAAATAAGGGATCTCGCCCTTTGCCTTCCCAGGCTTTAGAACTCTGGCAGGCAACTATTTTAGCGGGGCTGGGGGGATTGGCCCAAACTCTGAGCTGGCCTTGGCCTGGGCTTTGGCCCCTAATTTTTTTCTGCCTCATTCCCCTTCTTTTGGCCATCGACGGTCAAAATTTACGCCGTGCTTTTTTCCTGGGCTGGGTTTATGGTTTGGCACAATTTGCCAGCTCCCAAACTTGGCTGGTGGACGTTGTGGACGGTTACGGCGGTGTCGGGCCGATTTTGGGTTGGCTGGCAATTGCCGCGCTTGGAGCGGCCTATGCTATTTTTGCCGCTGTTTTTGCTTGGCTCAGCGCGAGGGGAAATTTCTCTCCGCCAACACTTCTTTGGTGCCTCACCGGGGCAATTGCTTGGGCCGGGCTCGATTGGCTTAAAAACTTCGGCCCCATGGGCTACAATTGGACTCCCCTGGCCGGGCCTTTGGCCCTAGAGCCGGAGCTGGGGCAAGCCGCAGATTTAATTGGCTTTTATGGGCTGGGCTTTTTGGTGGCTTTCATTAATTTCTTGGGGGCCCTTTATTTACTGAAAAAGCGAGAGGCAAGCTTAACTGCTCGCACCAACATCTATCTTTGCGGGGCCTTGGCCATTGTGGTGGCCCTGTGGGCCTACGGTCTGGGAAAATCCCCTTATTGGAATGATGTCAGTCTAAAAAGCCCCAAAGAAACAGTAATCGCCATCCAACCTTGCGTAGAACAAAGTGACAAGTGGGATCCCGCTCTGCGAGCCATTTTAATGGAGAACTACCTCCAACTGACCAAAGAGGCCGCCGCCCAAAAGCCTTGGTTCATTCTCTGGCCCGAAACGGCCATGCCTTTCATCTATGATTACGACGCCAACGAAACTGCGTGGCTCAATGATTTGGCAGGCTTCGGAGATGTAAAACAGCTGGTGGGCTTGGCCGGGCTCAGCGGCTTTTGGCCGGAACAACAATTACGGAACCGCATGGTACTCTTTGTCGATGGAGAGCCCGGCCCCTATTACGACAAACACCATCTGGTGCCCTTTGGGGAATACTTGCCGCCTTGGTTTTCATTTTTAGAATGGGGATTTTTGCGAAACATAATTGGTGCAGTTGGAAGCTATAGCCCCGGCGATCGCCTTCCTCCGCTAGTCATGCCTTTAGGGGAAAGCGAAGATGAAGTCGGAGTTCCTTTAGGCATTTTAATTTGCTTTGAGTCTATTTTTCCGCGTCTGGCTCGGGAAAAAGTTCTGGCCGGGGCCGAGCTCTTGGTCGTCCCCACTAACGACGCTTGGTTCGGCCGTAGCCGTGCGCCCGAGCAACATCTCTGGCAAGCCGCCATGCGGGCCATTGAAACAAGGCGTCCGGTGGTGCGGGCGGCCAATACCGGCATCAGTGCGCTCATCTACCCTTCGGGGCAAATCGTCAGTCGTTATGAGCTTTACGAATATGGCGCCTTCCCCTTAGAAGTTCCCATTTTGGCGCCGGAAACGCTCGAACAAACCTTCTTCGTTCGCTATGGCTATTACTTAAGCCCTATTTTAGCCGCTTTAACTGCGCTATTGGCCCTTTGGCGGATATTATTGCGAGCCCGAAAAAAATGAGAAATATCCTTATCTTCATGCTAATTTTAGGCGCCGGTCTCTTTTGGTGGACGGAAAAAGAAAGCCAGAAAAAAAAAGAGGCTGAAGCAGGCGTGCGTGAAGCTAAAATAGTTGCGGCCCAAGCCCAAGTGGCCGGCCAAAACTTAGCGGCTCTCCAGACCGGATGGTTTGCCCTGACTTCGTCAGAAATAAGGCGCCTGAACAGCGGCCCGGCTCTTTCCCCAAGTCAAGATGAAAAATGGGCTGATTACTACACCAATACCGAAGGAGTTACCGGGCACTTTGAAGACTACCGTGAGCCCTTTAATTTCATTTGGAAAGGCGCTTCTGCTCCAAACCCTGGCCCCAACGGAGAGACTTTGCAGATGGTGGATGGCCCCGGCCTTTTACTTGTGAAATATTTACGTGATGATTGGCTGTTACAACGCTACGAAGGACAAACGAAGATGGGATTCTGGCACGGCTTTGGCGACTATTGGAGCCGGAATGCCGATTTACTAGGGCACCACTACCTTCACTATGAAGGTAACTTCGACCAAGACAGAATGCACGGAGCTGGGGTTTTGAGTTTTTATGATTTTAATGGTCGCGCTGAAACCCCCTTCCGCTATGAAGGAGAGTTCCGCAACAACCTCTTCCACGGCTACGGCCGCATTATAGATTTAGTTTCCGGCACCTTTAACTATAAAGGCTTGTGGTTCCGTGGGCGCCCCTTTGAAGGGAGCCGCCCCGCCTGGCAAGACCAGCAAGTCCAAGCAGAAGAGCCAGGCCCTTAAGAGCTACCTCACAGCACACGGCATTGCAACTGCACATTTGCCGCACACCGAAGGCTCGAGATTATACTCATCTTTGGTTTTGGCCGCATGGGCATCACACTTTACCCTGTCAAAACAGGCATCATCGGCAAAAGCCTCCACCGGGCAAACTTTGAGGCAGACGTCGCACTTTTTCCCGGCAAATTTGAGGCAGAAATCTTCCGCCTGCATGGGATCCGGCTCCAATTCCACTCCCAAAAGCGTAGAGCAATAGCGTCCGGCACCGCCGGATGGGCCGATGAGCATATTGTTGCGCCCGAAACGACCCAAGCCCGCCACATAGGCAATGCTGCGATGCGACCATGGGGCATAGAGCTCTGCGCTACCGCGGGGCATGGTGGGAATAATTGCCCGGGCGGCAAACCCTTTAGCGGCCATGAACTCAACTAAATCTTCGCCAATTTTATTCAAAAGCAAGTTTGTAACCGTATAGGCCTCACCCCATGGAACCGAGTTATGATTGCCGCCGCGATTGCCCGCAACCAATTCAGGGCTAAAGGGCAGAAAGAAAGCGACTATGGTTTTCACTTCGGGCAATAACTCTTGGGGCAAGTGGTGATGAG
>CAYJAF010000038.1:0-24598 GCA_964368195.1 uncultured Thermodesulfobacteriota bacterium | reverse complement strand
AACCCCACTGCCCGTAAAAATTTTTTGAAAGGGGGTTTGAGGGAAAACTTTTTTTTAAAAAAGTTTTCCCCCAAGAATAAGGATGAATAAATGGCTCATATCCAAACAACTTTGAAAAATTTGGGGTTGGCGGCCTCTAAAGCTCGCGGGCAAAATTTTTTGAAAGATGCCAACTTCATTAATCGTTTAGTGGAAGCTGTTTATAAGGAAGGGCAGGGGAGCTTTCTCGAAATAGGGCCAGGGCTGGGAGCGCTGACTGAGCCGCTTTTGGCCAAGGGAATAAACCACTTAACCGCTGTTGAGCTAGATCGCGGCTTGGCGGCCAACCTAAAAGATGGTCTGGCTTTAGAATATCAAGGTCGCTTGACTGTTTTGGATCGTGATATTCTCACTTTAACTGATGACGAGTTGGCCCCTTTGGCCCCTTGTTACCTTTACGGAAACTTGCCTTATAATGTTTCCAGTCCCATTCTCTTTTGGTTTTTGGCCCACCGGCACCACTTTAGTGGAGCAACTTTCATGTTGCAAAAGGAAATGGCCAAGCGCTTGACCGCCACTTGCGGCACGAAAGATTACGGTCGCCTCACTGTGGCTTTGAGCCTTTGGTTTCACGTGGAGCCGGTGTTAGACGTTCCGCCCACGGCTTTCCACCCCCGCCCTCAAGTGGATAGTGCGGTGGTGGCCTTAAAGCCTTTGGCAGAAATCCCCTCTATTGATCCTGAATCTTTAGGGCGCTTTACGGCTGTGGCCTTTGCTGCTCGGCGCAAGATCATTTCTAATAATTTGGTGAAAGCCTATCCGCGGCAATTAGTTCAAGAGGCTTTAGAGCGTCTCGGCATCGCAGCTTCAGCTCGGACAGAAACCATTAATCCTAAAACTTTAGCTAGTTTAGCTGAAGTTTTGGCAAATCTAGTCGAAAGGCGTTAATGGCGTTTCGGCGGTGAGAAATGGCATTTTTTTCCGCCGGGCTGAGCTGAGCCAGAGTTTGCCGCTGGCCCCGGGGGCGAAAAATGGGGTCGTAGCCAAAACCGTTTTCCCCCCGCGGGAATCGGGTGATATGCCCATTTAAGTAGCCACTCCAATGGTAGAAGCGGTTATCGGGCCAAGCTAGGGCTAGATTCGTGGCAAAAAAAGCTCGCCTTTGTTGACGCCCTTTGAGCTTGCGCAGTAATGTTTGATAGCGGGCTTCGTCGGATAAACCTGGGCCGCCGTAACGAGCAGAACGCACTCCCGGGCTTCCGTTTAAAGCCGGAACCGACAGGCCCGAATCATCGGCCAAAGCCGGGAGCTGGGTCTGTTGGGCATAATATTGCGCTTTTAAAAGGGCGTTGGCCAAGAAGGTGGTGCCGCTTTCTTCCGGCTCTTCTAAATTGATTCCACTAGCCTCTTCCCAATCAGCCAAAGAGATTATAGTCACGCCAGTATCGGTGGTCAGAGCTTTTAGCTCCTCCACTTTGTGCTTATTTTTTGTAGCTAAAACTATTTGCAAAATAGGCTCCTTTTAATTTAAGGAGACGCTGATTAATCAACGTTTCCTTAAAAACTGAATGCCCTGTTAATACAAAAATCAAACCTTTAAGTCAACAGCTGTTCCCAGCATTTGGTCGCCGGTCTGAATAACTTTGGCGTTAGCCTGGTAAGCCCTTGAGTTTGTAGTTAAATTTACCATTTCCATCAAAAGGTTAGTGCCGCTGGGGTTACTCCATATGGGGGGAGTTTGGGGGCTGGGGCTAACTTGACTTCTTTGGCTTGAGGCCGCCAGCTCGGTTGTCGCCGGAGTCGAAACATTGGGTGCCACGCCGCTTTGAGCCGGAAGTTCGCTATAAGTCACCCGTGCCGGATTAAACCCGGCGGTCAAGATATTGGCCAAGTTATGGGCTGTGTTTTGGACTCCCAAGCCAAAAGCCTTAAGAGCACTGGTGGGAGGAGCTAAAGCACTTATCATAAATTGCTTCCAGAATTACTCATGTATAGTATTTTAAGTTGACATTTACTAATGTCAACTTAATTAAAGGCACATTTGCTCCGGCACTTAACAGTGCAAATTAATTGCACTTATGCCTTCGCGGGGTGCTTGACTGCTAGCGCAGTTAAGATAGTAATTTCAGGTTATTGCTTTGGCAGAATTTCACATAAGGTTCTGCCAAAGCGTAACTTTAAGAAAACGCTGATTAATCAGTATTTCCTTAAAAGCCCAAGTGGCGAAGGAAAATGGTTTGGAATTGCGGGTCTTGGCCCAGCTCCAGCACTTCTGTTTCAGCGCCTAAGGCGGCAAGTTCAGCGGGGGCTTTTTCATTGAGTAAAAAGCGAGCTGCCCCGGCCAGTGAGGAATTACCCACAAAGCGAATCGGGCCTTTATAGGCACGGGGGATCAGACCAATGGCTTGAAGGTTTTCAGGGCTTAAGTGGAAGCCGAAAGCACCGGCGATAATAATTTCATCCAAGTTATCTTCCGTGAGCTCAAAGCGAGCCAAGAGCATTTCCACGGCTGCGGCAATGGCCCCTTTAGCTAACTGCACTTGGCGTATATCTTTTTGATCGAAATAGACCTCGCCGGCAAAAGTCAGGCGGCCATTATCTAATTCCTTTAGCCAAGAAGGGGCATCGTTGGGAAGATCTTTCGGAGTTTTCATCCGCCCGGTGGCGTCGATGAGCCCGGCGGTGACTAAAACTCCGGTTAGGTCAATGAGTCCGCTGCCGCAAATGCCGGTGGGGGCGGCCTCACCAATGGTGGAATAGTGGATTTGGTAATTTTCGCCCAGACGGAAAGAATCCACCGCCCCGGGAGTAGCCCTTTGGCCATTGATGATGTTCATGCCTTCCAAAGCGGGCCCGGCCGCACAAGAGGTGGCAACAAGCCGCCCTTGATGGCTCAAAACGATTTCGCCGTTTGTGCCGATGTCAATGAACAAAACAGTGCCGGGACGTTCCTTGAGACCCACGGCCAGCATACCGGAGGTGATGTCGCCACCCACATAAGCCGAGATGGAGGGCGTGGTGAAGACTTTGGCCCCCGCCGGTAAAGCCAAACGCGAGGCGAAGTGAGAAAGGTCAAGGGCTTTCGTGAAAACAGGGCGGTAAGGGGCCTGAGCCAGCCCGGCTGGTTGAACGGCGGCCAAAAGAAAAAGCATGGTGGTGTTGCCGCTGATTACGGTGGCCATTAAGTTGGCCCGGTCTTCTTCGCTTGTCAATTGTTTAATTAAATCGCCAATGCCATCTAGAACTAAACTTTGTAAATGATCAAGCTTTTCAGGGCCTTCGGCCGCCATCGTGATGCGGCTGATAACGTCTCCCCCACAAGTTGTCTGGGGGTTCAGAGTTGTGCCTTGAGCAATGACCTCGCCTTTTAAAACATCGATAATCGCCACTCCCAAACCGGTAGTCCCAAGGTCGACGGCTGCCGCCAAGAGCTTTTCTTCCGGCAGAGCCGAGAGAGGCGAATCTTTATCAGGGCGTTGCCGCACACCTAAAAGTTCATCACCCCAAAAAATAGCCCGCCCACCTTGCCGTTTTACGTCAATGGCCGCCAGTTGATTGAGAGCAACAAGGGATGCTGTCTGGGCTCCTAAAAGGCTCATATAGTCGGTGGTGTCAAGACGGTCAGCCGGAGGAAAGAAAGTTTGGCGCAAAGGAGAATTGATGGTGTAAGGGACAGATTCTCCCAAGCCCTTCACCGAGCTGAAGCTGGCCGCCTTGGGAATTTCCACTGTGGCCGGGCCCTCAAGGCGAGCTAAACAAGCTAAGCGATGCCCTTCTGGCACGGCGGCTTCGTTGGCCTCCGGAGGGCTCAACTCTCCGTGGGCTTTAACTAAACATTTGCCACAACGTCCGCGCCCAGCACAAGGAGCATCTAAACGGATTCCCTGATTAGCTAAGAAAGAAAAAATAGTTTGCCCGGAATGCCCGGTGAGTTCACGGTCTTTCTGACCTTCTTGCTTGACGGTGATTTTCATAAAGCCTCGCTAGGCTCCCTTCTGGAATGCTATCGGAAATCCCTCTCACCTAATTCAGGTTCAAAAAAAGAGAGATTTTCCAGGCGCAGGAAAAGATTTTGTGCTATAATTATTAATGTGCTATATTATGTAAGCCTCTAGTTTTTTATTGTAAACCAAAATGCACTCATAAGTAAACATTATTATGACCAAAGATAATTTTTCCAATTCGAAAACCAAAAGTTCAAAACCTGACTCCGGCGCACCGACAGATCATTTGCGCCCCGGAGAACTTATTGATTTTGCACCCTTCATTTCTTTAATAAAAGAAATGAATCACTTCCTTGTCGGCGTTCATCTGGTTGATAACTACCAAGCGGTAGATCTTTTTCAGCCTTTGGAATTGACCCCTGAAATGAAGGGCGATTTAGGGGCGGAATCTTTAACTGAATTTTACCAAAGTGCCGTCCAACAAGAGGGCTCTTCTCCTTCGGCGCCGTTGAGTTCAGAAAGCTGGCAAAAAAATCTGCCGCTGGGGCCGGAATCCATTCAACAAGCGGCCCAGTCTCTGGAGAAAGAACTAAGCCGCCTGGCTGAAAGTTTGGCTGATCTACAAAAATCCATGCCGCCGGAACGCTATGAAATGGCGGCCGCCACTTTGGAAGAGAGACGAAACCTCTTTCAAGATAGCCGCTATTGCTTAATGCGGGCGGCTCGTCTTTGGCCGCAAATAAAAGGGGAAGCGGAAAAGTGGTTAGACCCGGTGCGTAGTTGGTGGCAAAAAGCTCACCACCTCAACCAAATAGCTGAGGATCTATTAAATACCGCACGTGAAAATGGCGAAGAGCTGGAAGACGAAAGTGCGCGCCGAGCCATTGGGCGGGCTATGGTTGATATTAGAGAAGAGCTTGAAAGTGCTCGCAAATTGAAACAACGGCGTGATATTTGGTCGCCGGCTCTTGTCAAAGTGATGGCTGAGCTCGATTCGATTTTGGCCAAAGCCGATGATCCGCGCAATACTGACCAAGACTGGAGCTCTCAAGGGCGCCGTCTTTCCAATATGCTCACCGGCCTCACTCAAGAGGAAAGGCGCTTAGCCGACGAAACTCCCGGTGCAGTCCACAATATTTCCAAGGCCTTGGCCGCTTTAGATTTAGCCGAGCAAAAACTATCTGCCTCGGGCGACGATAAAATCAGAGAGCAAACAAGGTTACTCACAGAGGCGGCGGCCCGCCTCTGGCGCATGACAATGCAGTTGCGCCGCGAATTGGCAACTATTTATTTAGCCTTGCCAGCCCTTTTAGGCAAACCCATCCATTTAGAGAAACTTTTTTTAACAATTGGAATTCTCTTAGGGCGTAGCCAAAATTTACTGGAAGATTTACGCCACCGTCTAACCGTTGCCGAAGGACGCTTGCCCGACACAAGTGCTCTTTGCAAAGAGGCCGGCGAAATTTTAGCCAGCCTGGCAAAGCCCTTACCTCAAGCAGACAATATACGGGTTGCCCGGCGTCGTTTAGCCTCTTTCTTGCGCCTGACCAATTCCCTGCCGGAAACTGACGAAAGTTTTTCTCCCACCGGGAAAAAATTGCCAAAAGCATCCCAAGAAAGGGCAGGGCTCAACAGTGGCGTGGCTGAGCTCAACCGTTTGAGCAAAAAAATTGAGCTTTTGGAAAAAAAATTGGCCCACCGTGAAGAGGAATTGCAAAAGGCGGCTGAGGCTGTCAAGTTTCTCTTTGATGAAAAAAATGAACTTACCGATCGCTTAAATGAAGCCCAAGAGAGCTTGGGAGCTGTGGGGCACATAAAAACTCGCTTACTCACAGCTTTGGCCAACAAAACAGCCCTCATGGCCACCGAAGAGCGGGAACGTTGGGCCACCACGGTGGAGAGATATGCCCGTTGTTTAAAACAACTGGCCAAAGTGCGCCGCCGCCTTACTTCTGAGCTGGCCGAGGCCAAAAATGCTTTGACAGATTTGCAAGCTGAGCTGTTGATTCAAAAATTTGCTCAAGCGGAATCTCAATTTCAAAATGAAGATCTCACCCTTGAAAACAGGGGCTTGGTCGATACCATCTGCATGATAATCCAAGAGCGTGAAACCTTGACTGAGCGTTTGGCTGATTTGGCCAAAGCCCAAGCTACTCAAGAAGAACAGCTCGCCCAACTCACCAAAGATTCCGAGGCCACCACTGCGGAGAGGGATCAGTTAGCTGAGCTGGTGGAACGCCTTGAAAGCGAAAAAAGTGAATTAAGCGAAAAAATCAAGCTTAGTGAGGAAATCAAGCTAAATGAAGAGCTTGCGAACTCCCAAAAAGAAACGCAAAGCACTTCAAGTGAAGATGCATCTTCGAACCTCGAAGAAGTAGCTGAAGAGAACTCCTTTGATGATTCGGCCTGTGATTTGACAGCGGAGACAAAGTCTGAGCTATCTGAGACCGTGGTTGCTCCCACTTTTGAGGCGTCTGCCAGACAACCTGAAATTATTGAAAATATTGAAATAATTGAAGATGTTGAAGATGGTGAAAAGCTTGAAAATCTAGAAATCATAGCAAATGATGATGCCTCTAATGATGATACCGAAACTGACGACATAATCATCAACTTGGTGGAAGTCCCCGACGTGGAAGATAGAGGCCCCCATCTCAATTTCGAGGAGTGGGCCGACTCTGCCGACGAAGAGAGCATTCCCGACAGTGAATTACGTCAGGCTTTCAACGAGTTGGAAAAACGCCATGCCGCTTTAGAAAAAGAGCACGCAAAGCTCGTGGCTAATGGTAATGCCCAT
Source organism: uncultured Thermodesulfobacteriota bacterium (assembly GCA_964368195.1). Lineage (GTDB taxonomy): Bacteria > Desulfobacterota > Desulfarculia > Adiutricales > Adiutricaceae > Adiutrix. The sequence goes on along the minus strand of CAYJAF010000038.1, from coordinate 17,878 downwards.
GAACTCAATTCAGAGCACCCTTTGCCTGAGCAAGTGGAATCTCTGGCCAAAGATCGCCAGCAACTATATGATGTTGTGCAAAAACAGCAGCAAGAACTCAACACTTTAAAGCAAGAAATGGCCCAAGCAGATCGAGATTTAGCTGAATCTGACGGGCGTTTGGAAGCCGCCTGGGCCGCCATGAACTACCTTGGCACTCGTTCCAGCGATGCTTTAAAACGAGCGCAGGATAAACTGGAAAAACAAGCTCGCGAGTTGGATAACCTCAATATCGACTTAAAACGCAGCCAAAGTGAAGCCAGAGAAAATCAAAAAGATGCTTTGGGGCTTCTTTATTTCATGCTCCTTACCAAGCATAGTGAAGCGGCCGCCAAAGTCACTAAACCTACTAGCTTCGTCCCAAATTCTACCGCCTCTCTTCCAAGCCAAGAAGAAGAGCAACAAGCCTCTAAAGCTGTGAGAAAGTGAAAAATGCCCAAACCATTTGCCGCAACAACCATAGGTTCTGTCCCTTTTTTAGATTATGATGAAGCTGTGCTCAGCTTGAAAAATTTAGACGTCCCGGCGGCTCCAAGTTTGGTCAAAGTGAGCATTTGGGAAGATATGCTTTGGGGGGCTCTCCACGGCTTACCGGCTTTGATTATTGATCAAGAAAACCAAAAAGTGCGGGCCAAGCGCCACAACCGAGAAGAGGAACTGGCCGCTTTTTACGAAAAATTCTTGGCCGGTGAACGGGAGTTTCTAGCCATTCCCCCGGAGGCTTCTCGAGGCTTTGCTCGCCTTTTGGCAAAGGCGAACGAAGATTCAAGCTTTGGCCCGGAATTTTTAAAAATTCAATGCATCGGCCCGGTGACCATGGGTCAAGTTATTCTCATGGACGACGAGGCGAACGCCCTCATCGACGATGAAGAGCTCTCTGAAGCCACTGCCTTGGCTATCGGCGGCAAAATGGCGTGGGCCGCCACCGAGATCAAGAAGACGGGGCGCACTCCCATTGTTTTCCTCGATGAACCGGGGCTTTCGGCCTTTGGTTCTGCCTTTTCTACTTTAACGCCGGAAACGGTGCGTAAAGTTATGGGCTTGGCCGCCGATACTGTGCGGGCCGCCGTGCCGGAAACACTCATCGGTTGCCACGTCTGCGGCAACACCGACTGGTCACTCTTGATGAGTTCTGGGCTCAATATTGTAAACTTTGACGCCTTTGAATTTTGGGAACAATTTTGTCTATATCCTCAAGATCTCAATAAATTTTTAGCTGATGGCGGCTTCGTTGCCTGGGGTTTAGTCCCGGCCCAAGGTTTCACCCACGATATAACAGCCGATGACCTTCAGGCTCGTCTCAACCAAGCGTGGGATAGTTTAGAACAAAAAGGAATCCCCCGTGAGCTCCTGGTTTCACAAGCCATGCTCAGCCCCGCTTGTGGCTTGGGGACTCTCTCGCCTAGCTTAGCCGCCGCCGCCTCCGACATGCTGGCTGAAGTTTCCGCCAAGCTAAAAAAACAGTATGATGTCGCCTAAATGGCGGCCTCAATTACAAGCTAAAAGTAGTTAAAAAAACAGTGCTGGCCGAATTAAACGTAAAAAATCTAGCCCTCATCGACTCCCTGCAAATCACCTTTGGGCCGGGCGCTAATATTTTAACCGGGGAAACCGGTGCCGGGAAAAGCATCCTCGTGGGGGCCTTAAACCTCCTGCGGGGCCAGAAGGTGAATGCTGATTTTTTGCGCGCCGGGGCTGATGAGGCTTGGGTCGCTGCCCTGTTTTACCTCGACCGCCCTCAGGATTTCACTCCTATTTTCACATCGTTAGCTATAGAGGCCACTGACGAAATTCTCTTAAAGCGAGTGCTGACAGCCACCGGGCGCACCCGTGCTTACCTCAATGGGAGCCCCATCAGCCAAGGACAATTGGCGATGCTAGGGGAGGCCCTCCTGAGTATTTCGGGCCAACACGATCAACAAACTTTGCTTAAAAGTTCAAACCAGTTAGACTATCTAGATCGCTTTCTTTCACATCCTGAAGTTTTAACTGAGATGCGGGAGGCCTGGCAAACTTACGCACACGCTACCCAGAGCCTTAAAGTGCTTACCGATCGCCTGAAAGATGTTTCTGAGAAAAAGGATTTATACCAATTTCAACTGGAAGAAATTCAAAAAGTTAGGCCCCAAAAAGACGAAGATGACGCCCTTTTAGCCGAAAAAAATAGCTCCAAAAATAGTGGGCGACTTTTAGAAAATTTAGCTACAGCAGCTGAGATTTTAGGTTCAGAACCTGGCAACATTGTGGAAAAATTGGGGAAAGTGCGCCGTCAATTGGAATTGGCCGCCGCCTTAGACCCAAACTTTAACGCCCCTTGGGAAGAAGTTGATTCCGCCTATCACTCGCTAGCTGATTTAGCAGCCGGTTTAGAGGCCCAAAGCCGTAATCTTGAAGTTGACCCAGGACGTTTGGATTGGCTGGAAGAACGCCTCAATACCCTCGCAAAATTAAAGCGAAAATACCAACTTAGCTTAAATGACATCATTGCCCGCGAAAATGAGTTGCGCCAATTACTAGACGAGTTAGACAGCTCGGCCCTTGATTTGGCCCGCCTCACCCGCCGCCGCCAAGAAGCATTAAGTCAAGCTTTGGACAAAGCCCACACTTTGCATTTGGCCCGCCAAGAAGCAGGGGAGCGGCTAGCAACAGACCTAACGGCCAACCTCAAACCCTTGGGCTTCCCTAAAATAGAGATTAAAGTTGCCCTTGAGGCGCCAGAAAGTGACCCCGAACTGGGCGCCAGCAAGCTGGGTCCCCAAGGTTATGATTCCGCCACTTTCCTCTTTAGCCCCAACCCCGGAGAGGGGCTTAAACCCTTGGCCAAGATAGCTTCCGGCGGTGAACTTTCACGCTTGATGTTAGCTCTTAAGACTGTGCAAAACCGCCCCAGTGACCAGCTTTTGGTCTTTGACGAAATAGATAGCGGCTTGGGCGGCATCACTGCTGAAGCTGTGGCTGCTAAAGTAGCTGCCTTAGCTTGTGAACAGCAAATTGTTGTTATTACTCACTTGCCGACTATGGCCGCTCTGGCCGGCCAACATTACTTAGTCCGCAAAGAATCCGCCCAAGACCGCACCATCACCACCATCATTGCTCTTTCGGCCTCCGAACGAACTGCGGAGCTTGCCCGCATGTTGGGCGGTGCTGCCCCTACCCCAGAGGCTATTGCTCTGGCCAAACAACTGTTAAATATTTAATTTTAATAAAGAACTATTACCAAAATATTTTTTCGGCCGAGGTGACTCAGATGCTCTCTTCTACTAAAAAAGAAAGCCTCATAGCTGCCTCGGCCGATTGACTTTATGCACTTAACTGGCTACAACTCCAACTAGAATATCAAATTACGATGTTGTCTCACTTCAGTTATGAGTCCCGAATACCAAAATCCAATTTAAATATCTTGGAAAGCAACAATCATCAAGAATAAAAAAAACACCGCAGTAAAACTTTGCTGGCGCATCATATCCAGAAATAATAATAAGTAAACAGACACAAAAAAACCGGACCGAAGAAAACTTCGGTCCGGTTTTTTAGTCAATCTGCAAAGCTTAGCTTTGCGCCTTGAACTTAGCTGGCGGTGTTAAGGCCGATGATGTAGAATTCAGCGCGACGGTTTTGGGCCCAAGCGGCAGCGTTGTTACCAGGAACCAAGGGACGACGTTCGCCTTCGGTCATGTATTCAATGCGTTTCGGGTTGATACCGTTGTTAACCAAGTAACGTTGAATTTCTTCGGCGCGATGACGGCCCAAGTCCAAGTTGTATTTGTCGCTGGCGCGACGGTCGGCGTGACCAACAACGAAGATTTTGGTGCCAGGCCAGTGTTTCAAGTAGGCAATTTTGTAGTCAAGAATGCGTTGAGCTTCGGGGGACAAGTTGTACTTGTCGGTAGCGAAGTGAACTAATTCGTTAACGACAGGGTCGGTGGGGTAATTGTTGCTCATACCACAACCTTGGAAAGCCAAGGCGCCAATACCCAATACTACCAATAACATCAATGCTTTTTTCATGCTCTATCCTCCATGTTGTTTTTTAAGCTTTACCGCGTGAACGTAAGAGCGAGCGTCACGACAGTTTTCTTTTTGGCCTCTTTGTTGAGACCGTTTCTTTTATTTTGAAAAACTCTAGTGCCTTTTACCAAATCAGTTTTCCAAAACGTTCGACAATGACATCTTAATGTCTACTACACAGTCTAAAGGTCATTCCGGAAGTTGCCTCCTTTCGAGCAGGGGAACCGGAATAATTTTCTTTACGACCTCATAATTTAACGAAATTCAATTTAAACGGGTTTCGTTTAAAGTCTCATATAACTCTTCGGCTTTTTTTAGTGCCAAAATAAATATTTTAGCCGAAAAAATATATTTCCCATTAAGGTTATTTAAGACTAGCACAATTCGTTGTAAACGTCAACTAAATAGACACAACAAATTGCACTTCCAAACAAATATAGCAAGCTATATTGAGCTTTCTCAGCCGTATAAGCGGCTTGAAAGTTCCTTTTGGGCATTTAATATTGATGCTACGTATATTTTCGGCTTTGGCATTCAAATCAATTACATTTTCAATGTCATCTGCCACATCAATATATTGTATCAAGAAAAAACAGCTCAAATCTAATAGAATGAGCTTTATGCCCTTCGTTTGTCATAAGAAAAACCATTTCCTCATGCAATGCAGACCATTCTAGAACCGAATGGCTTCAAAGTCAAGCCCCAAAACTACATTTTTTGTTTTTATTTACTCAAACCCTCAAGCCCTTGTGTTTTAAAGCCCTTTTTAGCTAATAAATTACTTTACCTTTACCTTCGTCCTTTATAGTCAATTATATTTTAATTAATTTTAATTATATTTCAAGAAAATTAACTTACGTCCCTTGTGTTGAAATTGCTTGCGTTGTGTGAATTTTTTGAGTAAATTCTAAAATTATGATTTCAAACAACAACACACAAACTAAATGTTGGGTCTGCTCTCTGGCTTTCGGGCTCCTTTTCACTTCTGTTTTCGCAACTGGCTGTCAAAGCACCGGTGGGGGTGGCTATGTCGGGCGTCAGGAGTTCGACACTTTGGTCAACCGCGTCGATCGCCTTGAGGCCACCGTGGGCACCATTCAAGGAGATTTGCCTTCTTCTGTCTCTCGCTCAAGAAGTGGAGTGGCTCCGACTGCGCAAAATACCTGGTCTAACGACGGCGGAGTTCCGGTGCCTGTCTTTTCCAGCTCCAAAGGCAGCACTCCTGTCGTGAGTCAAAAATCAGACCAAGCCACTTACAACCAAGGGCAAGCTCTGTTAAAACAAAAGCGTTATAATCAGGCCGCCTCTGTTTTTCAACAGTTTTTAGCGCAAAATCCGCGCGGTTCTTTGGCTCCCAACGCCCGCTACTGGCTGGGCGAATGTTATTATGCCCAAGGGCTATACAGCGAGGCAGCTCGGGAGTTCCAACGCTGCGCCGATGACTATCCGGCCAGCGCAAAAGCCCCGGATGCCCTTTTAAAGCTGGCCTATTCCTATGATCGTCTGGGTGATGCTTCTCGAGCCATGGTGGCAGCAGATGAGCTTTTGACAAAATATCCTCAAGCAAAAGCTGTCAACCTACTCAAGAAAGGCCCTTTTAAACTTTAATTGAGGTTTTTTCATCTTTTTCTCTAATTAAGCCACTTTTTTGCCCAAGCGGCCTGTCTAACTATTTTAAATTAAAGCTCAAAAAAAAATCTAAAAATCTCTTTGCCCCTAGGGGTAATTTTTTTGCTATAATAATAGTAGTCAAAATAGAGAAGTTGGCCAGCGCTTTGCTAACCTTTACTTTATGGGTCGCTGACCCTCTAAGACTTTGAGCGCAATTTTTTTTGTGCCGAGTCTTCCCCTTATTTTTTAGGGCGTGAGCCTTAGCCTATGCAGAGGAAATAAGGATTCATGTGAGGTGTGCGTGCCTTCGGTGATTTATTCTGCTACGTAATAAATCAGCATATACCAAAGACGATGAACCAAGTGCTCTAGATGATAGTATATTCTGCCAAATATGGCATGAACCTTTAGGGAGTTGACACAAAGTGGGCGATAACAATAACATGGGCAACGACAATAACAATAACAATAACAATAACGTAAATGATAACAATATCATAACCAGTGACGATGACGTGATCGACAATAAAAATGTCGATGATGACAAAAGCATGAGCGATAATAAAAATGACCTCCCTTCCACTGTTGAAGAGCAAGAGGCCAAACCAAAGAAGCCTTTTGCGCTAAGCGCTTTGTTCGGCAAAAAACGCCGAGCAGAAGCAGATGCTGCCAAATCCGCAGACGATGGGGATTCGGCGGAAAAAGATGCCGCCCTACTGGCCGCTGAAGACGAGAAGTCACCTCCTAAAAGATGGCGGCATCCTCAAGCGTGGGTGCCGCGTGAAATTAGTTTTTTATTGTTTTTATTGCCTTTTGTTTTTATTCCCGTGGCTATTGTGTTGGGAGTTTTGTATTACTACAGCACGGAAGTAGCTGATATTTCATTAGAACAGTTAAAAGACTTCAGCCCTCCCACCGTCACTTATGTCTATGCCGGTGACGGCACCACTTTGGCCGAGCTCTATAAAGAACACCGCTTAGTTGTGCCTTTGGAAGAAATTCCCCAAATTGTCCTCAAAGCATTTTTAGCGGCTGAGGATTCTAACTTCTACCAGCACCAAGGTGTTGATTTAATGGGTTTAGTGCGTGCTTTTAAAGCCAACTTGGAAGCCGGGCGCACCGTTCAAGGGGCCTCGACCATCACCCAGCAAATGATCAGAACCTTTCTTTTGACCAATGAGAGAACATATGACCGCAAATTGCGCGAAATAGTTTTATCGTGGCGAGCTGAACGAGCTTTGACTAAAGACGAAATTCTCTATCTCTACCTGAACCGCATTTATTTAGGGCGCGGAGCCTATGGAGTGGAATCTGCCGCTCGTCTTTATTACGGCAAAAGCATTAAAGACGTCACCTTAGCGGAGGCGGCTATGTTGGCCGGGGTGGTCAAAGCTCCCAGCCGTTTTGCCGCTCACTTGGGAACTGAACGCAGCATAGAGCGTCAACATTACGTTTTAGGGCGAATGCTCTTAGTGGGCTTCATTACCAGCGAAGAGTATCGCCAAGCAATGGATACCAAACTTGAGTTCATTGATTCAATTCCCAATTTATACCGTGAAGTCTCGCCGCAGTTTACCGAAGTTGTCCGCAGGCAAGCAGTTGAAATGCTTGGTGAAGAGGAGCTTCTCACCAACGGTTACAAAATTTATACTACCTTGGATCTCAAAGCGCAAGAAATGGCCCGTGATGCTTTGCGAAACGGCCTGGATGCTTTGGCCAAACGCCAAAACATGACTCCGCGCCTGGCTCGACTCAATCAAGCCCAAGCTTTGGAGCACTTGAGAGAGCAGCGAGAACAGATGAAATATCGGCCACTTTTAGTTGGCCACGAAACCACCGCAGTGGTGCGTGCCGTCAGAACAAAAGACGAGCCCGGCCTTCTTTTGAGCATGGGTGACCAAGAGGGTTTTATGCCCTTGGAAGCCGTCAAGTGGGTTTTGCGAGGCCGCTCTTTAGCTAATTATTTTGCGGTAAATGATTTAGTAATGGTGCGGGCCACCGATCAAAACCCGGAAAGTGGCCTCTGGAACTTAGTCACCGCTCCGCCTCCTGATTTACAAGGTGGCTTGGTGCTTTTGGAAAATAAAACCGGGAAAGTGTTGGCCATCATTGGTGGGCGTGATTTTGGGCAAAGCCAATTTAACCGGGCAATTCAGGCTCGCCGCCAACCGGGGAGCTCCTTTAAGCCCATTGTCTACACCGCCGCCATCGACAATGGTTACACCGAAGCTTCTATTCTCTACGATACTCCCATTTGTTATTCCCAAGGGCCAACTTTACCCGCTTGGTGTCCACAAAACTACAGTCGGCGCTATTCCGGGGCCATGACCATGTATAATGCCCTAAAATCTTCAATAAATATTCCGGCCATTAAAATGACCGAAGCCCTCACTCCCCAAGTGGTGGCGGAATACGCCCGCAAAATGGGCGTTCAATCACCTTTGGTGGAACGCCTCCCCTTGGCTTTAGGGGCTTCAGAAATCACGCTTTTGGAATTGACCCAAGCTTACTCCACCTTCCCCAACCAAGGTGCCTGGAGCTGGCCTCTCTTCATCGACCGGGTGGAAGACCGTAATGGCGGGGTAGTCCGTCAATTCGAACCCTATTTAACTCAAGCTGTCTCCCCTCAAACTGCCTATATTATGGTTGATATGCTGGTTGGCGTCACCACTCGCGGCACAGCCGCCCGCGTGGGAGCTGCCTTCAAAGGTATTCCCATCGGCGGCAAAACCGGCACCACCAACAGCCAAGCCGATGCCCTGTTCGTGGGCTTCACCCCGAATTACACCTGCGGAGTTTGGGTTGGGCGCGATTTGCGAAAAAATCTTGGCTCCGGTGAACAAGGTGGCCGTAGTGCAGCCCCCATCTGGATTGAATTCATGAAAGGATTTTTAGATGGAAAACCCGTGGGCAAATTCGAAGCCCCCGATGGCGTCTTTCGGCAAAATGTCCGCAATATGGAAGACGATGACGTTCTCTCGATGAGTGGTCGGGCTTACGTCTTCAAAGAAGGTGAAACCGGCCGTGGCGAAATAGATTGGGGCCTCGGTTCCGGCCAAGCTCAAGCTATGACAGCCCAACCCGCCACCAATTATTCCACCATGAGTGACGGCGAAATGGACAACCGCTTGCGCAATTACTTGCAAGATTACGAACGCCGCAGCGGACGGGCCAGCACCGGCAGGCGAAATAATTATTATTAATTTCTTTCTGGAGGGAAACTTTTTTGAATCAATACCGGTGCTGCTGTGTTATAAAATATAGCCTTTGAAAGTTCGATTTATTTCACACTATCACCTATAAATGTTATTTAAATGGAAGTTTTAGAAGTAAAATATTGTATAAAAATAATTTTTTCACAAAATTTTTGAGGGGTAAATATTTTTTAACAAGAGATTTTCACCATAGTCCTTTTTAAAATAACGTTTTTGGCGTCCGATTTTGGTCTTTTTACGAAGTGAAAAGCAAAAATCGGACGCCCATAAAAGTTTTTTGAAGAGGGGTTTGGGGAGAAACTTTTTTCCAAAAAAGTTTCTCCCCAAGAAATTTCGAAAATTGATTTCCCCGGCCAAATTAGCTTTCAAGCTTGCATTTCGTCACTTTAGAGGATATACTAATGTATATTTAGCGAGATGCGCATGGTCCCATCGTCTAGCGGTCTAGGATATCGCCCTCTCACGGCGGAGACACGGGTTCGAGTCCCGTTGGGACTGCCAATTTTGGCTCGTAATTTTTGGCCCTCCAGGAGAATACCTGCGGGGCCTTTTGCTTATAGGGGAGTGCTTGCTTAATTGGCGTTCCCGTAATACTGAATAGGGAGTGGAAAATGACTGCAATTTGTTTTGGCTCTTTGGCCTATGATCGTCTCTTAACTTATAGCGGAGCATTCACCGATAGCTTAATGGCTGATAAGTTAGATTTAGTGAGTCTTAGCTTTGTGGCCGAAGGCTTGAATATTGCCGTTGGCGGCACCGGTGGCAATATTGCTTATAATTTAGGACTGTTGGGAGAAAAGCCCATCACCGTGGGTTGTTTGGGCAGTGACCCCGACGGGGCCGATTATTTGCGTCATTTCACTGAGATGGGCCTCTCCACTTCCGGCATTAAAGTCCACCAAGGGCACGCCACAGCCGGCTGCACCATTGCCACCGACAAAAATAATAGCCAATTTACTTTTTTTCATCCTGGGGCCATGATGCTTCCCAGTGGCTTTGATTTGAGCCAGCTGGCGGCTCCGTTGACTGACCATCTGGTTATCATCTCTCCGGCCGGATTTGATGAGATGAAAAGCTTGGCCGCTGATTGCCGCCGTTTGGGCCTTCGTTTTATTTTTGATCCCGGTCAGCAAATCCCGGCTTTTTCCGGCCCGGAAATGATTGAAATGCTGGAAGAATCTTATATGCTAATCTGTAATGAATATGAGTTTGGGCTCTTTTGTGAAAAAACAGGTTTGAACAGAGAAAGCATTTTCCAATATACCCAAACCGTGGTGGTCACTTTGGGTGAGAAAGGTAGTGAACTCTTGGTTCCCGGGCGGGGCTCGCAACATATTCCCTCCATTCCCTTGGGGCATTTGTCGGCCGTGAACCCCACCGGAGCTGGTGATGCTTTTCGGGCCGGGTTAATAAAGGGACTTATGATGGGAGAACACTTGGTGACGGCTTGCCGTTTGGGTTCCACCGTAGCTTCTTTCTGCGTTGAGGCCACCGAAGGGCCGCAATCGCAAAAATTTACTTTGGCTCAAGTTGCGGGGCGGCACGCTTCTGCTTTCAAAGAGCAATTGAATTTGTTTTAAGGAACCTTTGTCCGTCGATATTTCAAAGTAATAAGTATTAAAAATCGGTACCGAAAAACTCTTGGAAGTGGTTTTTCGGCACCGATTTTTTTGATATTGAAAAGATGATTTTTTAGTGGTGATTAAGAAATCAACCCATCTTTAAAGGGGCTCCACCGGCTAATTCTTTGGCTTTAGCCCTTAAATCTTTCTTAAAACTTTCGGGATAATCGGGAGCCGTGTAAGAAGCCAGGCGGGCGGCCAACTTTTCAGCTGCCACGGCTTCAAAATTATTGCTGCCGTTGTTTGTCCAAACTTCATAGTTGGCGCGGTTCAGCACGTCAGTTTGGAAAGTCAGCTTGCGACAGAGTTTAAAAGTTTTCTTTTCAGTCAAATAATGCCCACCGTGGCCGACTCTAAGGATTGAATCAACATCAATAGTTTCCTCATCGAAGGTTTCCGGGGTAATCATGCGTTTGACGATGGCGGCCAGCTCTTCGTCCATGATGTATTTTTCCATGGAAATGGAAATATATCCACCCATAATGCCGGTGCTGTGCATGATGAAGTTCATACCGCAGTTGATGGCATTGAGTAAAGTGATGGCCGATTCGGCCCCGGCTTGGGTATCTAGCACTAAGGAGTCGGTCAAGGCTCCGCCTCCGCGGCCGGGCAATTTATAGTGCTGGGCCAATTGCGAGGTCATGGAGATGAAAATAGAAGCTTCAGGAGCCCCAAGGGAGAGGGCGCCGCTTTTCAGATCCATAGCCGATGACGTGCCGCCGTAAATCACCGGAGCTCCGGGGCGCACGAGCTGAGCTAAAGTGAGACCGGCCAGAACTTCGGCATTTTGCAAAGCCAAAACCCCGGGGATGGTGATGGGGCCGGAGGAGCCGGCCATAATCAAAGCCGCCACGCAAACAGCTTGACCGCCGCGGGCCAATTCTATGATGGAAGAAGCCATTTCTTCGCTGAACTGCATGGGCGAAAGGGAGTTGCAGAGAGAGACAGTGGCCGGGTGATCCATTAATTTATCGTGGCCGCCGTAGGCAACCGCCAGAAGGTCAACACAATCTTTGGCCGCTTGCCGCGAAAGGGGAGTGCCCATGAGCGGTTTGTCGCAACCAAAAAGGCCGCTTAAGAACATATCAAGGTGAGAAGAGCGCACATCACAATCGCTCGGTTCCACCATCATAAAGCCGTTCATGTTCAGAGTTTTAGAGGTGTGAACCAGCTTGACAAAATTTTCGTAATCGCTAAAGAGCCCTTCTCTTTGTTGACCACCGGGCAAAGTTATAAACGGTGGGCCATAACCGGGGGCCAAAACGTAATCAGGCCCACCTAAGGCGACGTTTTTTTCCGGGTTAAGGGCTTTTACTGTAAAGCTTGAAGGAGCTTGACCGATGGCGTTCATCACTTGCTCTTCAGTCAGATAAACAGTTTTTCCTTCAACTTTAACCCCGTGCTTTTTAAAAATCTCAATGCTTTCATTGTCATTAAAAATAATTCCACCCCGGCTTAAAATAGCCATGGACGCTTGATGGATTTTTTCAATATCTTGTGGGGTGAGAGTTTGCATTCTGGTGAGCATTGTAGCCTCCGTTTGCTTTTAATAAATGAGGAGGGCCAGGGGCCCTCCTCGGGTTAAAATTTAAATAAAATTAGTTACTTGATTACTGAGCCTTCGGGGAAATCTTCTTTCAACACTTTTATCAAGCAGAAACAGGCAATAATCATAATGATGGAAAATGGCCCGGCTGCCGCAATTGACGAAGTTTGAATGGCAGATAAACCACCGGTCATCAGAAGCACGAAAGCGAAAGCAGCTTGCACAACACCCCAGACGCCTAAGCGAGTTCTGGTGGGGTTGAGAATTCCGTGAGAGCTATAGGCAGCGCAGACGAAGGTGGAGGCGTTGGCCGAAGTGATGAGGAAGGTGCCGATTAAAAGGATCATCAGGCCGCTCATCAAACCACCCATGGTGATGTTTTCATACATAACAAAGGTGCCGGTGGAAAGGTCGGCGTTGACGGCTGCTGAGATGTCGACTTCGCCGGACATTTGCATTTCCAAACCAGTGCCGCCAAAGATGGAGATCCAAAGCATACCGCAGAGAGTGGGAACCATGAGGGTGCCGATGACGAATTCACGCACGGTGCGGCCGCGGGAAATACGAGCAATGAAGGAACCGACAAAGGGGGCCCAAGAAATCCACCAAGCCCAATAAAAGACAGTCCAGCCACTGAGCCAGCTTTTGTATTCACTATCAAAGGGGGAAATATTAAAACTTTCCACCAAGAAGTTTTGGAAGTAATCGCCAACGGCGGTAACGAAAGTTTCTAAAATGCTCAAGGTGGGCCCTAAAAGGAAAAGGGAAACGCTCAAAATCACTGCTAAAGTCAGGTTGAGGTTGCCCAAGAACTTAATGCCCTTATGAAGGCCGGTGATGGTGATGAAAGTATAGAGCACTGCAATAATAATGAGAATCGCCAACTGCATAGTGAGGTTTGCCGGTAAACCAAAGACAAACTTCAAACCGCTGTTAATTTGCATGGTGGCTAAACCAAGGCTGGTAGCCATGCCGGCGGCGGTGGCGAAAACGGTGATGGAATCGACAACACGGCCAATTGCACTGTCGTTTCCTTTGGGGCCTAAAACAGGAATAAGAAGGCTACTCATTAAACCGGGGGAGCCTTTGCGGAACTGGAAATAACCCATGCCAAGGGCGATGACCACAAAGGAGGCCCAAGGATGCAGACACCAGTGGAAGAAGCTGGCTTGCATGGCGTCACGGGCGGCTTGAGGTGAGTTCGGCTCAACACCAAAAGGCGGAGTGCCCAAGTGGTAGAGAGGTTCGGCTAAACCATAGAACACCAAGCCGATGCCCATGCCGGCTCCAAAGAGCATACCAAACCAAGCGGTGGTGGAAAACTCAGGCTTGTCATCAGGCCCGCCCAAGCGGAGATTGCCATAGCGTCCAAAAGCCATGTATATGCTAAAGAAAACGAAGGCCGTCATGCTGAGCATATACCACCAGCCGAGGTAGGTGGTTAGGAAGTTGAAAACTTTTTTGGTCATTGCGGCGAACGTTTCCGGGCTGGCTATGCCGAAGGCCACTAAGCTGCCTAAGATAGCCAAAGAAAGAATATAAACCACATTGTCTTTTTTGCCGGTCGCAGTTGTCATAAAATACCTCCAAAATTATTTCTTGAGTTAAGGAAACATTGGTTAATCAGCGTTTCCCTAGCTTAAAAAATATTAAGACCGAAGCTCTTTTGCCGGTTGGGGACGGCAAAGGGCTCCGGTCTTAGTTCTTACCCGAAACTCGGGCTAAGTTGTGATCTAAACAGTTCCAAATAGATGTTATTCATACTAAGCAACTCCTTAGATCACGTTTTGTCTTACTTTTTGTTGCCCCAAGTAGCTTGCATTTTGTCGAATTCGGCCACGATTTTCGGATCAACAGGATCGGGCTCAATACCCATCATTTTAACAGTGTATTCGCTCAAGCGTTGTTCGAATTTTTTAGAGCCGTTTTCTTTCCAGGTTTCCATCATGGAACGATCCCAAAGTTCGGTTCTCATGTTGTATTTCTTGAAGTTTTTGAGGGTGTGTTTTTCCCGCAGATAGTTGCCGCCGTGGCCGACTTTTTCAATGACGTCCAAAGCGATGGTTTCGGCTGAAACTTCCACACCTTGCATGACGCAGGCAACGTTATTCAAGATTTCGTTCACCATAACCATATAGGCAGGAGAAGCGGTGGTGCCGTGGTCGATCCAAGAGGCGCAGTCGTGAACCAAGTTGGCGCCAACAGCGGCCAAGGTCATGGTTTGAACGGCAGATTCAGCGGCAGCTTGGGCGTCGCAGAATTTGGCGTCGGTACAACCGCCGGTAGCGTAGAAGGGCAGACCTTTGGCTTGAGCCATTTGGCTAAGGGCGGAAATCATGACGGTCATTTCCGGTTGGCCGTAAGAGAAGATGGTGCTCTTCATGTTCATGACGGAGGCATAACCACCGAAAACGAAGTTGGCGCCCGGGGCGATGGTTTGTTGCAAGACAATACCACTGATGGATTCAGCAGCAGCCTGAACAATGGTGCCAGCCATGGTGGCCGGGCCGGTGCCGCCGGAGGAAGTACAGGGGAAGTTCAACAAAGGAATGTTGTTTTCAGCACAGTAAATCATCTTCGCCACGGCTGGATCATAATAAACCAACGGAGAAATGGGCTCAGAATAGTGAACGATGTTGGGGCGTCTGTTGAAATTGTCACGACCGCCAACCATCATCATGGCCATTTCGTGAATGGCTTTGACGCTATCGACATCATTACAGCAGAAAACCAAGGGTTTGGTGCAGTTTTGAATGGCCCAACGGTTAATAACTTTGTCAGCGGCGGCGGCTTCATAGTCGTCGGCCATACCGATGGTCATCAACCAAGAGAAGCTGTCCAAGCGGTCAGCCAAAGCTGCCATGGCAGCACCGTGGGTGGAGTTATACATCGGGCGTTCGTTGGTGACTGGGTCTTGGTAATAGATACAGTCAATGCTGGGGCCGTAGTAAGTGCGGCCGGGCTCTAAAACCACTTTGCGGTTGCCATAGCGGTCAGAGAGAACTAAACGTTTAGGAGCGGTGGAAATGGCTTTTTCCAAAACATAGGTGGGGATGCGAACCACATCACCATCAACACGACAACCGGCACTGGCCATGATTTCTAAGCCGGGTTTATAAGTCATCCGCACGCCGACTGTTTCTAAAAGTTCAAACACTGCAGCCCACAAAAGTTTAATTTGGTCGTCATTAACCATTTGCATTTTAGGGGTGAACTTTAAACCATCAACCATCAAACCGTTAGCAATAGACATTTTGGAATCCTCCATTTACAAAGAGCCTGGTTTTTTTGATAAACCTTTCCTATAGGTTTAATTGTAAACCGGCAAGGTGAAATTGGAAAGGGACATACAAAGTTGTTTGTTATCCCGACTTGTTTTATTTTTTTAAGGAGAACTTGTCTGAAGTTCTTGCAGATAAGTATAAGCAAATAGCGGGCCAAAAAAAGTAAAAAAGCGAACTCCTTGTTTTACAAGGAGTTCGCTTGGAAAGCGCGCTTGTGAAAATGGTGAAAAAAATATTAATTTTTGACTTTTTTTGATAAAATTTGATTTGATTTGTTTTTTTATTTGTAATCAGAGCTGTTTAGGTTGAACTTTTTTAAGCGATAGTGAAGGCGTTGTGGTGAATAGCCAAGTTCACGAGCACAACGGGCCACATTTCCTCGGTTACGACGCAAAGCGTCTTCCAAACAGCAAACTTCAGCAGAGTAGATGTCGCCCGGAGGTGACGCTGAGCCCATGGGAGCTTGGTTTGAGTTGAGGATGTGACTTAAATTCTGCGCCTGGAAAAAATCACTGGCCGTTGGAAAGGGGCGCGAGTTAAACTGGGGTAAGCTTAGTTTAATGTGGTTAAGATTGATGACTTCTTCATCGTCATTCATTAAATTTAAAGTGGCTTCCACGGCGTGTTCTAATTCTCGCACGTTACCGGGCCATTGATATGTTTCCAATAGTTCGGTGGCTTCTTTATCAAAAGAAAGCACATTTTTTTCAAGACGATGATTTAGCTTTTCCCTGAAATAGTTAAGTAACAAGCTTATATCATTGCGTCTTTCGCGCAAAGGTGGCAATTGCACAACCACTACACCCAAACGGTAAAAAAGGTCAGATCGTAAATCTCCCCGTTCGATGGCCGAAAAAGGAGAGCCGTTGACCGCACTTATTACTTTGACTGAAATGGGCGTTTCTGTGTTAGAGCCAATGCGGCGCACGTGTTGTTCTTGCAAGACACGCAACAGCTTGGGTTGTAGGTCTATGGGCATGGAGTTTAGCTCATCTAAAAAGAGAGTTCCGCCATCTGCCAATTCAAAGAGCCCTGCTTTGTCAACTGCTCCGGTGAAAGCGCCTTTAACTGTGCCAAAGAGAATGCCTTCTAAAAGGGTGCTGGGAATGGCTGCGCAGTTAATGGCCATAAAGGGTTGTTTATGGCGAGGGCCGGCGTGGTGAATGGCTTTGGCGAAAAGCTCTTTGCCGGTTCCCGTTTCGCCCACCAGCATAATGGCCGAAGGGGTGGAGGCCGCTTTGCGAGCAACGTCAATGGCACCCAGTAATTTTTCATCTTGGCCGATTATGTCTTCAAAGGAAAAGGGGGTGCCGTTATTTTTCCTTTCGCCTGCTTTAACCCTCAAAGTTTGGGGAGCGGGGGCAGCTTCAACTCCGGGGGCATTGCTGACTAAGGTGGAGTAGTCGGTGACTGTGCAGACGGCTCCCACTATGCTATTTTGCTCAAACAGCGGGTAAGCACTACTTAAAGAGTTAACCAGTTTTCCATCAATAGTGTGGTAGGTGTGACGGCGATTGATAATGGGCCGAGCTAAGCGAATGGCCCTCATGGTTGTGCTTTGGTAGGAGTTGAGGCGATAGATTTCGGTGACCGGTCGGCCTAAGACATCTTGGTGGTCAAGGCCGTCGAGGGCTGCTAAGGCCTTATTATAATAGATCAATACTCCTTTGTGATCAGTGATCATAACCCCTTCATGGTAATGCTCAAAGAGGCATAAAAGAAATTGAGATGCATTAAGGTTGTAGAGTTTAGTGGTATTTTCAAACATTTAAGCTTTTCCTCCACTTCGAAAGAATCTGCTGGTGATAAATATTTGTTTGGGATGCATTATTTATGGTTAGCCTAAAATTTAAGGTCTTTTCGCAGGTTAGAAACCATAAGCTGCTCAGAAGCAAAAGACTTTAAGCGTAAAAATCCCAAATGACGATAAAATTCCTTTTTGAAAAAATCATTAAAAGAACTCAAACACCGGGCAGATTATAGATTTTGTTTCAATTAAAAGCAGGAAATAGAAACTTTCCAAAGGCGTGTGTTATATTATTGTTGTATTCTTCTTGTTTCTCCTAACTCTTCATCTTAGGTAGCATACGCCATTTCTTTAAATGATTCAAGCCTCAAATTGCGACAAAATTTAGAGGAAATGGTAAAGTAGCTATAAATTATAAGTATAATACTAATAAAGTAGGGAGTTTAAGTGTAAATTGAAGGCGATTTTAAAGCTTTGATTTTTTTTTGAGCAATCAAGAAATTTTGATTAAATGCGCCCATATTTCCACGGAAATCAATTTTCAAGAGTTTTCTGGAGGGAAACTTTTTTGAAAAAAAGTTTCCCTCCAGACCTCCCTTCAAAAAACTTTTACGGGTGATGAGTTTTGGTTTTTTACTTCGTAAAAATCCCAAAACTCATCACCGAAAATGTTATTTAAATGGAAGCTTTGGAAGTAAAATCTTATTTTAAAATAACTTTTCCACAAAATCTCTGAAAATTGATTTCCTTGCCATATTTCCATGTGGGCTTATTTTTTTAGTAAATAAAAAACCCGAGCTCTTTTA
>CAYJAF010000037.1:0-24655 GCA_964368195.1 uncultured Thermodesulfobacteriota bacterium | reverse complement strand
GTGTCTCGCTGAAAAACGACTGAAATGGAGTTTTTCAGCATCGACTAAATAGTCACGTCAATCTAATTTGATTGAATCTCATGAATTATGTGGCGACCCAAGGAAAACTTTTCAGAAATTCACCGACATTTATTCTACTACTTGAGTTTAAGTCTCTGCTCGGAAACAAATTTTACTTGTTCTGCTAAAAGCAAGCGAAGCGACGTCGGCATTGGTTGCCGGCCCGGCCGGCCGTAGGAGCCATGGGAATTGACGTTTCAAATAGTTGAGGTCAAGATGCATTTTTTCGGCAAAAAGTTCTACCGTTCGTTAAACCCCTTACTCAAAGCACCACATTTCCCGCGCCCACTTCCTTGGGCGGAAATTTTTGGCCGCTCAGCTCCCTTGGAATTGGAAATAGGTTTTGGCAACGGCGAGTATCTCCACCGAGCAACCTTAGCAGCCCCGGAGAGAGATTTCGTGGGCGTTGAAATTGCCTGGGCTTCTTTGAAACGGGCTTTACGCCGTTTGGCTTCTCCACCTCGTGACAACGTCAAAGTTATGCAGATTAAAGCTGAAG
Organism: uncultured Thermodesulfobacteriota bacterium; assembly: GCA_964368195.1. Taxonomy (GTDB): domain Bacteria; phylum Desulfobacterota; class Desulfarculia; order Adiutricales; family Adiutricaceae; genus Adiutrix. The sequence continues at coordinate 24,096 of CAYJAF010000037.1, read as the reverse complement.
TGGCCTTGGAACGCTGCTTTGCCCCCGAGAGTTTAGATGTCATCAGAGCGCTTTTCCCGGTGCCTTGGCCAGACGAACGCCAAGAAAGAAAGCGTCTGTTTAACCGTAGTTTTCTAGATTTGAGTGCCAACCGCCTAAAAAATGACGGGCAATTTATTTTGGTAACTGATTGCCGCAACCTAGCCCATTGGACGCTCCAAGAAGCTGAAGGTTCCGGCTTGGAATTTACTTTGACCGAGCACCCTGCCCTTTTAGATACTAAATACGAACGCAAATGGCAGGAAGGTGGTCAGGGAGTTTTTTTTCACCTCACCGGGCGCAAAGTGCTCGCCCCGCAAATTTCCTCACTTGTGGAGATAGAAGAAATGCAAGCTTACTATCGTAATGAGCTTCCCCCTGATTTCAAACCAAACGGCGAAGCAGGAGAAGTCATTGTAAAATTTAAGGAATTTATTTTCGACCGTGAAAAAGAGCAGGCCCTTTTGCGTGCCTTTGTGGTGGAAGGGACTTTGATTCAAGATTTTTTCATTCAAATTATCCGCCAGCCAGACGGCCGCTGGAAGCTCAGCCCTGCCATAAGCTCTGAGCTCTTCCCCACTTACGGGGTAGCCCGAGCACTAGAGCTAGCCGCCACCTGGCAAGGGTAATCCATTGTGGCTGAACCCTTAAATGCAGCCAAGGCCCCGAATGTCAGCCAGACAGCGGCAGCTAAAAATGCTCCTCAAGAGGAGCTCGGTGGCTGGATTGAACGCATAACTTTCTCTAACGAAGAAAACGGCTGGACAGTCATGGCCGTGAAAGTGGCGGGACGCAAGCAACTGGCCACCGTGGTGGGGCACCTGCCGGGCGCTTCGGTGGGGGAATTCATAGACCTGAAAGGCCACTGGGGCCAAAACCCCAAATATGGCCCTCAATTCCACGCCCAAAGCTATGAGCTCAAGCCACCATCTTCGGCGGCCTCTTTGAAAAAATATTTGGGTTCCGGCCTTATTAAAGGCTTGGGGCCGGTTTTAGCCGGGCGACTCGTCGACCAGTTTGGCTCACAAACATTTGATATTTTAGATAATTACCCCGGCCGCCTCACGGAGGTAGAGGGCCTGGGGGCCGCCCGCCGAGAGATGATCATCGCCGCTTGGAGCCGCACCCAAGGCTTAAAGCGGCTTTTGACTTTTTTGGCAGAATTTGGCCTCGGCCCGGCCATTGGCCTTAAGATAATGCGCCGTTTAGGTGACGGGGCAGATTCTTTAATCCGGGAAGATCCTTACCGTTTGGCCTACGAAATAGATGGGGTGGGCTTTGCCACCGCCGATAAAGTGGCGCGCCACTTAGGGCTTTCCCCCGATGCTCCCCAGCGTCTGGCTGCCGGCATTCTCTATACCCTCACCGAAGAAGCTAGCGAAGGGCATCTCTACATCCCGGAGAGCACTTTATTAAAAAAGGTAATTGAACTTATCCCTGAAGCTGAGGTGGAAGCCCTGCAAGATGCCTTAACTCATCTGGTTTTGGAAAGTAAAGTCAAGGGGGAGCGTCCGGCGGAACCGGGGGGCGATTTAGATATTTACCTGCCCCGGCTTTTAAAAGCTGAAAATTGGGTGGCCCAAGAGCTCACCACCTTGAACCAAACCCCGGCTATTTTAGATGTCCCGCGCCATGAGGCCGCCTTGGCTTGGGCGGAAAAATCCCTCAACCTTACCCTCTCCCCGAGCCAAAAAGAGGCCGCCAAGCTCGCCTTAGAACACAAAGTCTTAATCATCACCGGGGGCCCGGGCACGGGCAAAACCACCATCACTAAGGTGATTTGTGCTATTTTCGGGGCAATGAAAGCCCGGCTTACTTTGGCGGCTCCCACCGGCCGGGCAGCTAAACGCTTGGGCGAGGCCACAGGTTGGACGGCGAAAACTATCCACCGCCTATTGGAATACGCTCCCCAAGGGGGGGGCTTTATGCGGGGACCGAAAAATAAATTAGAGACAGATTTTCTGCTCTTAGATGAAGCCTCCATGTTGGATATTACCCTAGCTAACCAGCTCTTTGGAGCAATGCCCCCTCGAGCTCGCCTGGTGGTGGTGGGGGACATTGACCAATTGCCCTCGGTGGGGCCGGGACGAGTTTTGGCCGATTTAATTGAATCACGGGCTTTTCCGGTCGCACGCCTGAACGAAATCCACCGTCAGGCCGAAGAAAGCCAGATTATTCGGGCGGCCCACCAAGTGAATCAAGGGCTCATGCCCGAAAGTAGCCAAGACCGTGACCATGGCGATTTCTACTTCATAGAAGAAAACGACCCCAAACAAGTGCTTGAAAAAATAGTTTTTTTAGCCGGGAAACGCTTGCCGGAAAAATTGGGGCTCAATTCTTTGGAAGATGTGCAAGTGCTCACTCCCATGCGGAGCCGTGACTTGGGCACCGATCAGCTAAACCAAATATTAAGCGACCGACTCAATCACGACCAAGGCCCAACGGTATCTCGCTTTGGCCGCCGCTTCCGTCAGGGCGATCGCGTCATGCAGGTGCGCAACAATTACCAGCGAGAAGTATTTAACGGTGACAGCGGCTCAGTTACCAAAATTGACCCAGAAACCCAAGAGCTCTGCGTCAATTTTGACGGGCAAGAAGTGATTTATGATTTTGCTGATTTAGATGAGTTAGTTTTGGCTTACGCTGTGACCATTCACAAATCACAAGGCTCGGAGTTCCCGGTGGTCATTGTGCCCCTTTACTCCGGCCATCAGATAATGCTTCGGCGCAAGCTCCTTTACACGGCCATCACTCGCGGGCGTCGTTTCGTAGTTTTAATCGGCTCAGTCGATGCCTTAAAGAAGGCTTTAGCCAAAAGCCAAGAGCACACCCGCTATTCCCATTTAGCCGATAAGCTCTCGGGTCATTGGTGACATTTACCACACCGAGGCCATCGAAAATCAATTTTTAGTCGATGCTGAAAAACCAGGGAAATCAATTTTCAGAAATTTTGTGGGAAAATTATTTTAAAACAAGATTTTACTTCCAAAGCTTCCATTTAAATAAGATTTTCGGTGATGAGTTTTGGGATTTTTACGAAGTAAAAAACCAAAACTCATCACCCGTAAAAGTTTTTTGAAGGGAGGTCTGGAGGGAAACTTTTTTTCAAAAAAGTTTCCCTCCAGAAAATTCTTGAAAATTGATTTCCCTGCTAAAAAACTATTTCCACTTGGCTCGGGCCGATGATTCGACCGGTAATGATTTTTTTGCTGTTGAGATTAATGACGGAAATTGTTTCACCCATAGAGCCCTCCTCACGAGCCTCCCCGGAGGCCGTTACCTTAAGGCCGCCTTGGCGGGCCACAATCGAAACCGTATCCCCCCTTCTCACCAAAATATTTTTCCCCAAATCTCGCTCTTCAAGAGGTTCTCCGGCGGCCAGATGGCTTTTGAGCGCAGCCCCCACGGCCAAATCGATTTCAGTTAAAGTCCCCCGGGTTTGGCTAAAGGGCACCCAGCCTAAAGAGAGATCATTTTCGCTTAAAACATGACCTCGCCTTAAAGAGCGGGCCGCCACCACAACTTCCACCGAAAGCTCAACTTGGGCCGTAACCCGAGCTCGCCCCACACCTTTACCGTCCACCGTAAAAAAGAAATTGCCCGTCAAATAAGTGGGATTAGTAGAGCTTTGAGGCACAAAACGGTAGTTAATTTGCCCGGGAGGCAACGTGGGCAAACGTGAAAAATTAACGCTCACCAGTTCCCAAGAGCCGCTTTGATAAGGCTCTGTGCCGGCCAGATATTTTTCCAAAGCTCCCTGCAAGCTCTCTTCGCTAAGCTCTTGCCCCCGGTTTGTTAAAACAATTTCCGACGGTAAAGAGAACGCCACCTTAGAAAAATCAAGGCCGCTGGCCAACAGCCGCGTTTGGAGCTCATTGCGATTGAGAACGAGACGCGCGCCCATGGCCGGGCTAGCCCCGAGATCTAAGGCGGCAAGGTCTTGACTCAAAGCTTGTCCGGCCGGGTTCAAAAGATCAATGAAAGCGATGTCGCCTAAGAGAATACGCGAGCCCCCAACAGTATTCTCCGGCGGAACAGCTACGCTCACCAAGGCCGAGCCCAAAACGGCTCCCAAGCTTGGAGCCCACAACAAAATAATAAAGGCCAAATATATCTTCGCAGTGAATAAAATTTTCATAAGAGCTCCGAGTGGCGACAATATTTTTGCCCACCAGTTGATTATATTTTACCTCAAAAACACCCTCTCCGCAATGCCAACACGAAAATCAATTGCTTTTCTCTTTATGCTCTATTATTATGGCTATTGTCATCTTGAAACAAGCAAAAATTTAAAAAGCCCAAATTCATTTGCGGCTTCACAGCATAAAATAAACCAAGGAGCTCTCATGCCGGAAAATAAAGTTTTAATTATAGATTATGGTTCACAAGTCACCCAACTTATTGCCCGGCGCATCAGAGAGGCAGGCGTTTATTCTGAAATTCTGCCCTCGTGGGCCAGTGCTGAGGAAATTCGCGAACGCCAAGCCGGGGCTATAATCCTTTCCGGCGGCCCGGCCACCGTGGGTGACGACCAAGCCCCCACTCTCAACCCGGCAATTTTAGAGCAAGGTGTGCCCGTCTTGGGCCTTTGTTACGGCATGCAGCTCCTGGCCGATAAATTCGGCGGGCGCCTCATGAGCTCGCACCGGCAAGAGTACGGCCCGGCAGTTTTAAACGTAAAAGCAAATAATTCTCCACTTTTCAGAGGCTTACCCTCCACTTTTAAAGTGTGGATGTCCCACGGCGACCACGTGGAGACCCTGCCCCCTGACTTCACTCTCTTGGCCTCAACCGAAAGCTTGACTAACGCCGCCATGGCCAACGAAGAGCGTAAGATTTACGGCGTCCAATTCCACCCGGAAGTTCACCACAGTGAATACGGCGAACAACTCCTTAAGAACTTCCTTGATCTTGCCGGACTCAAAGCCGATTGGAACATGGCCTCTTTCATAGAACAATCTCTCAAAAATATTAAAGAACAAGTTGGGGACAAAAAAGTCATCTGCGCCCTTTCCGGCGGGGTAGACTCCACGGTGGTGGCTGTTTTGCTCAATAAAGCCTTGGGCGCTAACCTTCATTGTATCTTCGTTGACCACGGCTTATTGCGCACCGGCGAAGTGGAAGAAGTGCGCGACCACATTGCCGCTCACTACAATCTAAACCTCACCACCGTCGATGCCGCCGACTTTTTCCTCGAACGCCTCGCCAACGTGGAAGACCCGGAACAAAAACGCAAAATTATAGGCAATACTTTCATCGATGTATTCGAAGCTGAAGCCAAAAAGCTAGGGCAAGTGGATTTCCTGGCCCAAGGCACCATCTACCCCGACGTGATCGAATCCGTCTCCCCTTTAGGCCCCTCGGTCACCATCAAAAGCCACCACAACGTAGGTGGTTTGCCGGAAAAAATGAACATGGCCTTGGTGGAACCCTTGCGCGAGCTCTTCAAAGACGAAGTTCGGGCCTTGGGCTTGGAATTGGGTTTGCCCCATGATTTCATTTGGCGGCAACCATTCCCCGGGCCCGGTTTGGCCATTCGCATCATCGGCTCTGTCCAGCGGCCTGACCTCGACACCTTGCGGCAGGCTGATTTGATCATGCAGGAAGAGTTGCGCAACTTTGATCTCTATGAAAAAGTGTGGCAGGGCTTTGCTGTTCTCCTACCCTTAAAAACTGTGGGAGTAATGGGCGACCGTCGGAGCTACGAAAAAGTTGTGGCCATTCGCGCCGTCAACAGTGTGGACGCCATGACCGCCGATTGGGCTCGTCTGCCCTATGACTTTTTAGCTACAATTTCTCGGCGGATTATCAACGAAGTGGCCGGCGTAAACCGCGTGGTCTACGATATTTCCTCCAAGCCTCCCAGCACCATTGAGTGGGAATAAAAACTCATCACTGGAAATATCATTTTAAGTGAAATTGTGTGGAGCAAATATTGTTTTGAAATATCTTTTCCACAAGATCTTTCTAAATTAATTTCTCCGGTTCATGTGGCTTACGTCAATCTAATTTTGACAAAATATTATAAACTATGTGGCGACGGAGGAAAACTTTTCAGAAATTGGCTGCAAAATTTAAGTCCTACTGTTTGAGCTTTAGCGAGTTGTAGGGCTTAAATTGCAGGCAAGAGATGAAAAGTTGTTCCGTAGGAGCCTAGAAAATAATAAATTAGATTAACGTGACCATTTTCCTACCATCTTGTCACGGAAATCAATTTTCAAGAGTTTTCTGGAGGGAAACTTTTTTGAAAAAAAGTTTCCCTCCAGACCTCCCTTCAAAAAACTTTTACGGGTGATGAGTTTTGGTTTTTTACTTCGTAAAAATCCCAAAACTCATCACCGAAAATGTTATTTAAATGGAAGCTTTGGAAGTAAAATCTTATTTTAAAATAACTTTTCCACAAAATCTCTAAAAATTGATTTCCCTGCCATCTTGTCTTTATACATTCAGAATGTTAAAATAATATTGATATAAATTAGAGTTTTCTCTACAATTAAAATATATATAGAATGAAGGGAATTTATTTTGCGCATTTTAGCCTTAGACGTGGGGGAAAAACGAGTTGGCCTGGCCGTTTCCGATCCTTTGGGCTTTTCAGCCCAACCTTTGGCCGTTTTGCCAAGGCGGCCACACGGTGAATTCCTAAACGCTTTGGGCAAATTGGCTCAAGAATATGAAGTAGATGTGATTTTACTGGGCTTGCCGAGGCGCACCACCGGGGAAAAAGGCCCCGAAGCCCAACGGATTTTGGCTTTAGGCCACGAGATAAACACGAAACTGGGGCTCAAATACGAAACTTGGGACGAATGGTTTACCACGGTATCCGCCGAAAAAGTGCTTATTGACGGCGGAGTCAGGCGCAAAGAGCGACGCGAAGTCGTGGATAAAACGGCGGCCGCCATTATTTTAGATTCCTATTTAAGCTTTCTAAAAAACAAAGTGGCCGCAGAAGAACAACCGCAATAATATAAGATGTTTACTTGACACAACTGGAATGAATATGACTACGAAAGATACCCAAACTCCCGAAAACCTTCCGGCAATTGAAGCTGAAAAGGATATAGTTGCTCCTCTTGAAACGAAGCTCGAACCTGCCCAAGAAAATGTTGCCGAGGCCCAAGCTGAGGACGACTTGAGCTCTTCTGTCAAGCCAAAGGAAAAGGACAAACGTCCACCTACAAAAGAGAAAAAGAACAAGAAAAAACGCCGCCGCAAAGAAGAGCCGGCAAAAAGCGGCCCCGGCTGTTTCAGCCGCCTTATCGGCATTTTGGGCATTTTAGTGACAATTGGGCTCATTGTAGCCTTTGTGGCCGCTTTGAAATATAGCACCTCATTTTTGGCTCTCACCGAAACACCGGCTGAGGTCGTGGTTAAAATTCCTGAGGGAGCTTCAGTCGCCCAAATCGGCCAAGCTCTGGAGGAAGGACAAGCCATTCGCTCTGGCCAGGCCTTTGTCTGGACAGTTAGGGCCATGAACCTCCTCAATACCAAAGTCTTGGAACGTCCGCCAATTAACCTTAAAGCCGGGGAAATGGCCTTAGATCCCTCCTTACCTGTTTGGGACGTCATCAAGCAAGTGGCCAAAGGAAACTATAAACTTTACCCCTTCACTGTGCCTGAAGGCAAAAATATGTTTGAAGTTGCTAAAATGGTTGAAGATGCCGGCCTCGGCTCGGCTGCGGACTTTTTAGCTCTTTGCCAAGACCGTAACTATATCTATTCTTTGGGTTTAAATTCAGAATCCTTAGAGGGCTATTTGTTTCCGGAAACCTACAACTTCCCTAAAGGCACTGATTTAAAAACAATCATCAAAACCATGACCGATTCTTTTTTTAAAGTGTGGAAAAAATATGAAGCCTTGGTTAAAGAAAAAGGCATGACCCGCCAGCAAGTTGTCACGTTGGCTTCCATTGTGGAAAAAGAAACAGGAGCCGCCCGCGAAAGGCCCATTATCGCCGGGGTGTTTCTAAATCGCCTGGCCAAGGGTATGCGCCTTCAAACTGACCCCACGGTTATTTACGGCATTAAAGATTTCGACGGCAACATCACTCGGGCTCACTTAAGAGCTAACCATCCTTATAATACCTACGTCATTCCCGGCTTGCCTCCGGGCCCCATTAGTAACCCCGGGGAGGCGGCCATAAGTGCGGTGGTGAAACCGGCCATTGTGCCCTATCTCTATTTTGTTTCGAAAAATGACGGCACTCACCACTTTTCCGAAACGCTGGCCGAGCATAACAGCATGGTGCGGAAATACCAACGCGGCGGCCGTTAAGAATTGGGGGAGAACTTTTTTGTAAAAAAGTTCTCCCCCAAACCCCCTTTCAAAAAACTTTTACGGGCATGGGCTTTCGCCTTTTTATAAAGTAAAAAGGCGAAAGCCCATGCCGGAAATGTTATTTGAATGAGATTTAATGGGAAAACTCTTGTTTAAAAAGAGTTATTCCTCAATATTTATAAGACTTATTTCTTTTGCGTTATTTTAAGAAGACTTTTTATAATTATAACTAAAATCAGAGCTCCAAAAATTAACAAAAGAGTATTTGGCTTGGAGAAATTTAGCCATGCGCCCCACGATTTTAAATCGCTATATACTTAGGGAAATCCTGCCCGGCTTTGCGGTGAACATCTTATTGTTTACCCTCATAATTTTGATGGCCCGGATTATGGAATTAGCTAATTTGGTGATTTCTAAAGGCGTGAGCATTGGCTTGGTAATTGGCATTATCCTTTTACTCCTGCCTAAAATCCTGGCCCTCACCTTGCCGATGGCCACCTTGTTGGCTGTGCTAACCGGTTTCTTACGCCTTTCGGCCGATTCAGAATTAACTGTCTTGCGGGCTTCCGGCCTTTCCATTTACCAGCTTTCCCCCCCGGTGTTACTTTTCGGTAGTGTTGTGGCCATCATCACCGGCATATTTTCTACTCTGATAGCCCCGGAAAGCAGCTGGCGCTTTAAAGAAAAACTTTTAGATTTAGCTAAAGCACGAGCTGATTTGGCCATTGTGGAGCAAACCTTCATTCGCGAGTTTCCGGGGTTAACTCTTTATATCGGGCAGCTTCCCCCCGGTTCCAACGAGATGGGGCAAGTTTTTATCCACGATTCGCGCAGTGAAACAGAAGATTCTCTCATTGTGGCTGAAAGCGGTCTTTTAGGTGTGGATAGAGAAGCAGGCACTTTACTATTTCGCTTAAGAAACGGCGTTATTGACCGAGTTTACCCCAATAGCAACAGTACCGATAGCATTTTTTTCGACGTTTACGAACTGAAAGTTTCCCCGGGAGCTGAGGTGGAAAACGAAACAGAAGAAGGCGGCTTTCTGCGAGGACGCTCTGAAATACCCACCAGCCAACTCACAGAAGCAGCTCTGGCCAAAAATGACGAAGCGACCTTAGCCCTCTATGAAGCCGAATGGCACCGCCGTTGGGCCCTACCCTTCACCACTTTCATCATGGCTATGATAGGCTTGCCGCTGGGAGCCAGCTTCCGTGTGCGGGGGCGCAATTTTGCTCTGCTCATGGCCATGGGTGTATTCATCACTTATTATGTTTTATTTTCAGCTGGTTGGGCAATGGCTAAGTCTCAAGTGCTACCTCCGTGGCTAGCGGTGTGGGCTTCGAATATTATTTTAGCTGTCCTGAGCGCAATACTCCTCAGACGCATTAATCGAAGCGTCCCGGTTGACCCCATCGAGTTCCTGCGCCGCCTCATTACCGGCACGGGCAAACCACGTTCCACCTCACGGGTGAAATCATGAGTAAGAGTCAGGAATACTTAAATATTTTTAGAGAGTCAGGGCACGAGATTCTTTTTTGGGCCAAACGCATCTTGCGCCAACGCCCCCAAGTGGGCTTAGACGACCTTTGGCCACCGAGCATCATCAGCCGCTATTTGGGCCTGACGTTCTTGCGTTTTTACGGCATTGCCTTACTCGGCTTTATTGGCCTTTATACAGCAATTGATTTTGTTGAAAAGATTGATGATTTCATTGGCCAAAGCATTGGCTTTAAAACAACCATTTTATTTTTTCTTGCCCAACTGCCTAAAATAACCGTGCTAATGAGCCCAGTTGCCGCTTTGGTGGGGGTGCTAATCTGTTTAGCTGTTTTGGCTCGTTCTTCAGAAGTCGTTGCTTTCAAAGCCGGCGGGGTCAGTCTTTACCGCTTAAGTGCCCCCATTTTGGGCTGCGCTTTGGTCATCTCCGGAATCATGTTTGTCATTGGCGACCAAATTGCCCCCAAGACCAACTTTGTGGCCAACTCCATTTGGGACGGGCAAGTGCGCAAACGCCTCGATCGCACGAACATTGTCCATGACGTTTGGCTGAAGGGAGTTCTCATGGTGCAACATTTGGGAACTTATGATGGCAATGCCAAAACAGTCTCTGATTACAGCTTGGCCTTAGTGGACGAAAGCGGCAAACTCACCAAAAGAATAGAGGCCAAAAGCGGGCAATATACCGCTGAAGGGGACTTGGTTTTAAGTGGCGTTTTGGAAAAAATCTATGATAACAGCCCCAATAACCGCCATTTTTTGCAAAAGCAATATAAAAGCTTGCCCCTTACAAATTGGGCCGCTCCACCGGTTGATTTTGGCCGCTCTGACCAAAATAGCGAAGAGTTGAGCGTGGCCCAACTCTGGAATTTAATTGACCGCCTCACAGCCGAAGGTTTTGGGCCGGTGCGCCAACGTGTGGATTTGCAGTTTAAATTTTCCTTCGCCTTTTTGCCCGTCATCATGGTGGTGGTGGGCCTGCCTTTGGGTTTTTGGCGGGAAAAGGGCAGCAGCGTAGCCTTGGGGTTAGCTTTTGGTTTAGGGCTCTCTTTCGCCTACCTTATTGCCATGGAACTAGCCCGCTCTTTGGGCTACTCCGGGCTTTTGCCTCCTTTGTTGGCAGCTTGGGTGCCGAATTTAATTTATTTGCTTTTCGGGGCTTATCTCTTTTCTTACGTCCGGCAATGATTGAGTTCCTAAAATTTAAAAGGGGGAAAGCTCAAAAAAGCTCCCCCCTTTTTTTATACCAATCATCAAAGAATACTATCAGTTAGTGCCTTTTTCAGCGGCGACTAATCAGCCGATGCTGAAAAACTCCTTTTTAGTCGTTTTTCAGCGAGACACGCTGGCTTTCGCACCCCTTTTGCATTCGCAAAAGGCCGCTGGAAGTAAATTCCGGCTGGTGCTTCGCCTGCGGGCGCCTGCCTAGCAGCAGGCGCCTTAGCCGCCGCTTAAGCACATTTTTCAGTAAAAAATATGCCAGTTTTAGCGCCGAACTTCACAATTACCTTGCATATTTTTTACTTGATTTTTCGCTAAAAATCGAAACTTACCAACTGGTTAGTGCCTTTTTCAGCGGCGACTAATCAGCCGCAACCACCGTAAAATTAAGGCTCGTTCCCATATCCAAATGAGAACCATCATTTAAAGTCACTTTGCGATCAGTGCGAGTGAAGGTAATTTTGGCGTTTTCCTCACCGGCAATGCGAGCTAAATTACGCAAATATTCAGTCATAAATTCTTCAGCTCGGGCCACCAAAAGCGTCACACTTTCACCATCTTCCACCCGATCAGGGAGAAATAGACGATAGCCGGTGAAATATGGTAACGCTTGAATCTCCACCCGACGGCTCAAATGCACAGGGGAAGCTGCGGCCCCGGCGGCACTGGCCACATCGTAATTGGGCGGCACCAAGATATTACCCATGATGTTACACTTCATAAACGGAGCCAAAACAGCAACCGGAGCTCCCAGCAAAATGATGGGCTCTTTAGCTTTGAGACATACCTCAATGTGTCCGGCCGGGCGACGTGTCAAGGCACTGCCTAAGACTCCGGGTTCTGCGAAAATACTTTCATCATATTTAATGTCATCCCGCTGGAAGGCGTAGGTGAGAATATCCTGCACCATGGCTCGTCCAAACTCTTCCAAAACACGCCTGGCCACTTGCTCGGGGCTCCAACCCAAAGCCCGCCCTAAAATGGTGGCGCCCAATTCAGCAGCTTCCCTTTCCCCTCCGGTATAAAGGCCCAAAATGGCCAAAGCATCAGTTGGTGTAAAAGAAGAAATTAAAACACAAGGATGCTCAAGGGCTTTCAAGCCCATAAAGTTATAGCCTCGCTCAAAAGATTCCCTTTTGAACTGGAGAAGAGAATAGGGAGTCTCTTGCGCCAGAGCTACTAAAATAGCTTTCTCATCGGCACTGATGCCCGGCTCCGGCGGAGTGCCGGGGAGGAAGAAGACTCCGGCCGTGGTGGCTGGAGCTCGTTCGGCAACCTGCGTTTGCAAAATGCTTAAAACTTTGGGGTAATCACGGGCCAAACGACAAAGAGGCAAAACCCTGCGCGGCCCCAAGGTGATTAAACCATCGTTGGCAATTTCCACCACACTGTCGCCACCCAAACCACGGGTGAAAGTTTCCACGGCCATGGTCTGGGTTGACCACTCACCCACTCGGGCTCCGTTGGGGTTAACGGCTGGCAGACCGTTAATTAAAAGGGCCAAATCGGAAGTGGTGCCGCCAACATCTAAAACCCAAAGGTCGTTTTCCGTTGGCTTTAAAAAGCCGCGAGAGAGCACCCGAGCCCCCACTAACCCGGCGGCCGGGCCGGAAACCACAGTTTCAATGGGCTTTTCCCGTGCCCACTCTTCGCTGACCAAGCTTCCGTCACCTTTGACCACCATTAAACGGGCACTGCCAAGTCCGGCCTCTTGGGCCGCACTTTTCACAGCATCTAAAAGCCGCCCGATAATAACCACCAACCCGGCGTTCAAAGCCGCCGTGGCTCCCCGCCGCACAGCATCTAAAAGGCCGGTCAAATCGTGACCCATGGTGATTGGTTTATCAGAAAAGCTCTTTAAAATACGGGCCGCCGCCAATTCATGATTGGGGTTGCGCACACTGAAAAACCCGGAAACCGCCCAAGCCGAAACCGAAGGTTCCAACTCTTTGGCCGCCGCCAAAAGGGCCGCCTCATCTAAAGGAGTCTCCTCTTGGCCGTAGTAGTTATGGGCTCCAGGCAGAAACACCGTGGTCACTTGCGGCAAGTTGGCCACTAAATGGCGCACTTCCTTTTGGTCTTGATCATAACCCATCAGCAAAAGACCCACTCGATTGCCCAAGCTTTCCGCAATGGCATTGGTGGCCAGGGTAGTGGAGAGATGAATGCGTTCAATATCAGCTATATTCCCATTCCACTTAAGGCTTTTTAATTTAGCCAAAACTTCGGCAATGCCCACAACTAAATTATTATGGGTAGTTTCTGCTTTGGCCGTGGCTAAAACAGACTTAGTGTTTGCCTCGAAAATAACGGCATCGGTGTGAGTTCCGCCGGTATCTATCCCTAGAAAAATTTTTTTCTTCTGCATGATTATACCCTTCTGATAGTTTATTTCTTTAGCTTTTAGTGGGCTAAAAATTAAAATGAAAATTAATTTTAAAAGATTTTGATAACTCTTTTTAAACAAGAGCTTTCTCATCAAACTCTCATTTTAAATAACATTTTCGGTGAGGGCTCATGAGTCGGCTCCGACTTTTTACGAAGTAAAAAGGAAAGGAGCCAACTCATGAGCCCTCACCCGTAAAAGTTTTTTGAAAAAAAGTTTTCCCCCAAAAAAATTAGCGAACCGGAACGCCGAAATCAGTGTTAAAAATCCGCAACGTCTCTGGTGGAGCGTCTAAGTTATTGAAAGTAAGTTGTAATCTGGTAGCTGAACGAGCCAAGCAAACGACGTCTTTCCCTTGGGCTTGGGCATCGGGCAAAGCATGGGAAAACCCGGCAGCATCAATGAGCACTACATTTCCCAAACCGGCCAGATTTGTAACTAAAACAGGTTCATCAAAGTGATTATGAAGAGCGGCCACCACTTGCCAGCGGCCTTCCCCCAAATCTTTGGCAGAAGTCACCGTCACGCTCAACAGTCGGGCCAAATCTTTTTTGTTAGCCACCGTCCACTCTGGCCCATAGTTTGCTCCTTCCCCGCCGGAAGTAAAGCCGTCAATAACGCCGGAAAAGAAATCTTTTGAAGCATTAACAGCATCATAAACCGTATCTTGCACTTCTTTTTTAAACTCGGAATCAATCATTTCCTCAGCCCACACCGGACGGCCCATCACAACGAGGGTTAATATTATTAAAGCAGCCACACGAAACATAGTTTTCTCCTTTATAATATTTTAAGGAAACGTTGATTTAGCGTTTCCTTTAAAATTTATTTTGGCAAGCCCAACACTGTTCGGTCAGGCCCTCCACTTCACCGGCTAAACTCTGCCGCAAACGGCGCAAAGGCTCTCCGGCCCAGATTTCAGCCAACGTTTGCCTGTAGATATTTCCGAGCACTAAAGAAAAGCCGGAAGCATCGCAACAGGGCACGACGTCACCATTGTGGCGCACCAAAAGCCTTTTGTGAGGTTGAGCACACCGCCCGGCCGGAGTGGGAGCCCCTCGGTTTTGCGAAAACAAAGCGGGCCCATCCGTTTCATAACGGCCATAATTCTGGACGGAAAAGAAATCAGCCTCACCTTTCCACCGAGCCAAAAAGTCAGGCAGTTCACCTTCATTTAAAGCCGTTTGGCAAAAACTCAAACGCAATAGCGGCAGACGACTCCCCAAACTTCGCCGAATAGCTAAAAAATTTTCAATATTATAGCAAACTGTTTTGAAATCTGAGCCAACTCTCATTTTAGCATACGTTGTTGCGCTAGCCGCGTCAAGACTTATCATCAGCTTAGTGAGCCCTGAATCAATGAGTGCCCTGCTCAATTCTTCATTGAGTAAAAGTGCGTTGGTATTGACCATCACATCAACGAGCCCAACTTGCCGAGCGTGGGCGATTATGGCCGGTAGATCTTTAGATAGAAGGGGCTCCCATAAGCCTCCGAAGCCCACAGAGCGCAGACCTGCGGCGGCCCCTTCATCTAACAGGGCCCGCACTTTAGCAAATGGCAATTGGGTTTGGGAATCGCCGTAAATGCTCCGGCGCTCTACCCCAAGGCTCATTAAGCACATGGGACAAGCTAGGTTACAGGCGAATTTAAGCTCGAAATCAAGGTGGAGAGGAAATGGTGGTTGCTCTTGGAAAGTGCGAGCGGCCTCCCATTTTTGGCGATATTCCGTATAAGCGGGGCCGATTTCTTCTGCCAACACAAGGTGAGGATCTATTTGGTTAGCCAAAAGATGGGAGACCTGACGGGAATCTGTGTAAAAAAAATCAGCCATACTCAAACGCCTTTGCTTAGTTGGTCACCGCCACAATCTCATCTAAAATAGCCCACGCCACCTCAAACTTAGGACGAGCAGTTATTTCGGTAAAACGACCGTCTCTTCCCAAAACCCAAACGTGATTATCGTCAGAGGCGAAGGCTCCCCCTTGGGGGCCGCCAATTTGGTTCGCCACAATCAAATCAAGGTTTTTAGCCTCAAGCTTATTTTGTGCTCGGGCCAACAGCTCTTCATCTTCGGCGGCAAAACCAACGTAAAAGCAATCATTTTTGCGTGTTAAGCTCTTTAGAATATCAGGGTTGGCGGCCAAAGAAAGGGGTGGAGGGCCATTTTCTTTTTTAATTTTACCCACCACTTTTTCCGCCGGGCGAAAGTCAGCCGGAGCAGCGGCCATAATCAGAGTTTGGTAGTCCAATGATTCCAGAGCCGCCAGCATATCACGAGTGCTTTCAGCAACTTGAAAATGCAAACCAGGGAGATTAAGAGGCAGAGCAACTCCGGGGCCACCAAGCAAAGTAACCTCAGCCCCCCGCAACCACGCAGCAGAGGCCAAAGCCAAGCCCATTTTCCCGGTGGAGCGGTTGGCCAAATAGCGAATTCCATCCCAAGGTTCCCAAGTGGAACCGGCCGTAATGGTCACCCGGCGCCCTTTGAGATCGCCGGGGCCTAAAGTGCGAGCCGCAACAAAAGCGATGGTTTCCACCTCAGCCAAACGGCCGTCCCCAATTTCACCACAGGCCAAAAGGCCGCATTGAGGGGAGATGATCTCTACTTTGCGTTCCTTTAAGATGTTGATATTCTTTTGTGTTGCCGCCGCCGACCACATTCGGCTATTCATGGCCGGGGCAACGAGTAAGGGAAGTTTATGGGCAGCCAAAAGGAAAGTAGAAGCCAAATCGTCAGCCAGCCCCCCGGCCGCTTTGGCCAGTAAATTGGCTGTCGCCGGAGCAATGACCACCGCCTCGGCCCAATCGGCTAAAGAGATGTGCTCAATTTCAAATTGGCGTTCGGCCCACATATTGGTATAAACAGGTTGACCGGTGAGGGATTCAAAAGTTAGGGGAGTGATAAAGCGAGCGGCGTTCTCCGTCAACACAACCCGCACCTCGGCCCCGGCTTTCACCCACAGGCGAGCCAGCTCAGCGGCTTTATAGGCGGCCACACTTCCGCTCACAACTAAGGCCAGGCGTCTTTTGGCTAAAACATTCAGAGCCGGAATTTGGCCGGAGCTCACTTGGCACCAACCTCGATGCGTGATGGACGCTTTTGTTTATCAAGCTTTTGACGGGCCGTGACATTTATTTCTACTTCGGTGTTGAGCCAGCCTTCGGCAATGCTAATGGCCGCCGACCTCGGCTCTTTAGTATAAACTAAGAGGTAGCGTTCGCCGTTATCAAACTCGCCCTCTTTTTCCCAGCCGTGCTCGGGCATCATGGCGTGATAATACTCAATCAACTCGACCTCTGGCAAGCTTCCGTCAGCCCACATTATGCCCACGCGTCCAAGCTCGCTTTCGTAAATTTGAGTAAATTTTTGGTCGATTTTCATCTCAGAAGGCAGAGGTAAATCAGTGAACATCTGGTTCACTGCTCCCTTAGCCATGAAAGCTCCGCAAGCCCCTAAGGAAATTGAGCCTACAAACAAAATGGAGCCCGCCAACAACATTCGCCACTTATTTGCCCAAGACGACAAAGCCAGCTTATTTTTTCCCATTTTTTCTCCCAAGTAAAAAAACATTTCCACAGGCAACACTAATTAATCAGCGTTGCCTTTACTTATTTCTTTCCACTGTAAAAGAGGCCAAGGCTATCAGCTTTTCTTTGGCCTCTGACGGCGGTAATTTTTGAAGCGATTCCACCGCCTCAAAAATTAAATTCTCTGCCATCGAAACAGCAGATTCCACCCCACGCCCCTTGCGCACCAAAGAAATAATTTCATCTTTTTCCGAAGCCCCAAGGGGCTCCATGGCGGCCAATTGCTCTAAACGCTCTTTGGCCTCTGCCGCAAGTGATTCTCTGGCTTTAATAAAGGGAAGAGTAATTTTGCCCTCGTCCAAATCGTGGCCCACAGGCTTCCCGAAAGTCGCCTCATCACTTTGGTAGTCTAAAACATCATCCATAATTTGAAAAGCCAAGCCCAGCTTGCGCCCATAAGCTTTTAAATGTGCTTGGGTTTCCACATCAGCCCCCGCTAAAACAGCGGCTCCGTGGGCGGCCCCTTCAAAAAGGGCGGCAGTTTTGCGGTAAATAATATTAAGATATTCGTCTAAAGTCAGGTCAACTTTGCGGCGGACACTTAACTGCACCATCTCCCCAACGCTCATAGTGGCCACAATCTCAGCTAAAATTCGAGAGTTAGCCAAATTGCCTTCAGCCACACTCAAAAGAGCGGCGTTAGCCAATAAATAATCGCCGGCCAAAATGGTTTCCGGCACTCCGAAAGCAAGGTGGGTGGCAGCTCGACCTCGCCGCACTTGGGCCTCATCAATAATATCATCATGTAACAAAGTGGCCATGTGTAAAAATTCAAAGGCGACAGCTGTCTCTAAACGCTGTGAGGTCAGAGGCGAGCCCAAGGCTTCGGTCACTAAAGAGAAAATCAAAGGACGCAGACGCTTTCCGCCACCTTCAAAACTATAGGTGCCAATGCGGGCGACCAACTCTTCATCACGGGCCAAGACAGCCGTCATGGCCTGGTTGATCTGCTCGATCATTGAAGCTAAATTTTGCATTACTCCGACCAAAAAACACCTCAGAACTAAAGACTAAGACCTAATTTTTTATTATATCCCGTAAATTATTAGATGTCTACCTGCTTTTCCAATAAAACAGGGCCTACGCGTCTAATTTTTTTAGGCAAAGAATTCTTTCGCTGATCAAGTGGCTTTAATTATTAATAGTTTATGAATAGCATTTGAATTTATTCGCAAGCAAGCGAAGCCGAAGGGGATGCTTCTCCAAAATATTCTGCAATTTTAACTCTGCCTAATGAGCGAAACGAAGGCGTCCGCCGAAGTGAAGCGAAGCCGAAGGAGTTAAAATAAGGAATATTTTGGAGAAGCACTCCCAGAGGCGAGCGACGAGAATTTAGACGCGTAGGCCCTGCCAATAAAACCAGGGCCGATGCATCTAATTTCCTTTGAGGACAATTTCCTTTTTAAGGGTAAACAATTGTAATTAAACATGATTTACAAATAGAACTTCAAAATCTTTGTAGCAAGCTTTCTCTGCGACATAATCATTTCTTCACACCAATCAACCAGCGCCAGGGGAAGGGTTTACCGGCTGATATTTCCGGCCGATCGCCGGTGCGCTTATCCACAACAGTATTAACCATAAAACCGTAAGATTCCATAAATTCAGCCACTTCCACCAATGGCCATATATTGAAATAAGATTTAAGCTTGCGAGCTGTTTCATCTAAATAGGCGTCACATTCATAGCGAATGGTCGTTTCTGCGGCCAAGGTGGTGCGCAAAACAATAATCTTTTCAGTGGCGAGCAAAAGACGCTCCAGACCTTGACGGTAATCCGGGAGCGTAAAAAGAACGTTGAGGCAAAAAACAGCATGATAAGTGCTGGGAGTCTCTTGGAGGCTGGTGTGGAGAATTTGTTCGGGCGAAAGCTTTAAATGGCGGCGGGCCATCTCTAAAAAGTCAGCTGTCTGATCTAGAAGGTAGTATTTTCCGAGGAGTCCGCGCCTGTTCAGAGAATGCCAAAAGTAACCGCTGGCTCCGCCAACATCTAAAATCTTATCTTCAGCGACAAAGTGGGGGGCATATATTGCGGCGGCTTGTGCGTGGCAATCCATTTCCGGGCAATGCCCTTTGGCCCTTTCTTCGTAAAGGGGATAGAGGCTATTTTTTGTCTGGGCCCAGATGTTATGGCACGCCAGAGGAATCATCGGCGATATTTCCGCAGTAAGCCCGCTATCAGTTCAGCTGCCATAGTGATGTCCGAAGGGGAATGAGCCGGAGAAATGGGTAAATTTATCAAACCTTTAAAGAAGCTTTCAGCCGCCGGAAAATCTCCTTCACCATGGCCTAAACGCTTTTGGTAATAGCTGTGGAAGTGGAGAGGAATAAAGAGCACACTGGTGCCGATGTTATGGGCGCGCAGAGTTTCTATAAATTCGTCACGGCTGATGCTAAAGGCTTCCGGGCGCAGACGCAGAGGGTAGAGGTGCCAAGCAGAATCGACCCCTTCTCTTTCCCGGGGAAGGACAACAAGTTCCTCAAAATCGGCCAAAGCACTGTTATAGATGGCAGCGTAACTCTTACGGGCGGCGATGAATTCGGGCAGTCGGCGCAACTGGTGGAGCCCTAAAGCGGCTTGAATATCCATCATATTATACTTAAAGCCCAAGTCTGCCACATCGTAAACCCAAGTGCCACTGGGAGCATAACGCCCCCAAATTCGGCGGCTGTCGGAAATGCCATACATTGATTTGCGGCGGGCCTCTTTTATTAAATCGGAGCCCACTAAAAAACCGCCTTCGCCGGTGGTCATGTTTTTAGTGGCGTAAAAGGAAAAAGCCGATAGCCCGACCAAAGACTCAGCCTCGGCGGGCTTAAGGCCGGGGTCGCCAAGGAGGCGGCCTTGGTAGCGAGCCCCCAAGGCGTGGGCCGCATCTTCCAGCATATTAAGCTTAAACTCCACAGCCAATTGCCAAAACGCTTCCAAATCCACCGGGTGCCCGCCATAGTGAACGGGCAAGAGCGTAGTTATACTCGCCCCCGTCTCTTTGTGGCGCAAGCGACCACACGAGCCC
This sequence comes from uncultured Thermodesulfobacteriota bacterium, assembly GCA_964368195.1. GTDB lineage: Bacteria > Desulfobacterota > Desulfarculia > Adiutricales > Adiutricaceae > Adiutrix. Next base: position 4,091 of record CAYJAF010000037.1, on the reverse strand, counting down.
AAGGCGCAATTTTCAGTTAGAAATTCGCGCACTTTTTGGGGAGATAAGTTCCCGGTATCAGGGTCAATATCAGCAAAAAAAACAAACGCACCTTGGTAGCAAATAGCGTGGGCCGAAGAGGCAAAAGTTAAAGGGCTGGTGATGACGCCCTCCCCGGGGCCAACGCCTAAGACATTGAGCCCCAAATGGAGAGCCGCCGTGCAGGAATTGAGGGCCAAACCCTCTTGCGCCCCCACATAGGTGGCTAGCTCCTTTTCAAAGCGTTCGGTCTTCGGGCCGGTGGTGAGCCAACCGGAGCGCAAAGTATCAACAACTTCAGCCACTTCTTCCTCCCCAATAAAGGGGGGAGCAAAGTTTAAAAATTTGCCCAAGGGTTTCAAGGTTTTTCTCCGTTTTTTCGGTTAGAAATTAATTTAATTGCAAAGATTTTTCTCCCAAAGCATTGCGCGCCGCTTCAATCAATTCAGAGCACGGCTTAAGTGATTGCTTAAGCTGATAGACTGCAACGCCGTTTTTTGTGGCCAAATGCAAAGAGGCCTTGGCCCCCCCGGGATAATTAGTGCTGATTTCTTTAATGAAGTTGAAATGTTCCGAACTTAAGGAATCGGCCGACATCTTAAATATAATAGAAGTTGTGCGCTTTTCCACGGCATCTGTGAGGGGCACAATATCGCGGGCAATTATTTTCACTTGAGCTCCGCCCCCGGAATCTGCGCCCCAGCCACTTTCGGCCACTTCGACCCTCCCACGCACCACCACCACACTTTCCGGCTTCAAAAGGCGTTCGCATTCTTCATAGGTATCGGGCCAGGCCACAACTTCCACTGAACCATTAAGGTCTTCAATGGTAATAAAGGCGAATTTCTTTCCTTTGTTCTTACCTTTTTGGCTCATTTTTTCCACCACACTGGCCACTACTCCGCCCAAACGGACTTCTGTGCCATCTCTGGCCTTTTTTATCTGTTCGGTGTTGGTGCTGGAAAGGACGCCCAACTCAGCTTCGAAACGAGCCAGTGGATGCCCGGTGATGAAAAAACCCAAATATTCCTTTTCCCCTTTAAGACGTTCATTTTCCCGCCAACTCGGCACTTTGGGCCAAGTCGGAACAAATTCTTCCGGGGCGGCGGCACTTAAGAGATCAAACATATTATGCTGACCGTCACGACGGTCGCGTTGAGCCCGCGCCCCCCCTTCTAGAACTTGATCAATGGCAGCGCACATCACCGCGCGATCAGCCCCGCCAGAGGCATCAAAGGCTCCGCATTTAATCAAAGCTTCCAAAACCCGACGGTTGGCTTTTTGACTATCCACCCGTTCACAAAAATCAAACAAATTTTTAAAGGGGCCTTCTCTGCGGGCCTCGATGATAGCCTCAATGGCCGCCGAACCCATGCCCTTAATGGCCCCTAAACCAAAACGGATGGAACGCCCCCGCACGTTAAATTTATAGCCCGATTCGTTGACGTCCGGCGGCAGGACATCTAAATTAGCCGCCCGACACTCACCCATGAGCTTAACCACTTTATCTTGATTATCTTTTTCCGAGCTCAAAAGAGCGGCCATGAACTCCACCGGGTAATGGGCCTTGAGCCAAGCCGTCTGATAGGCCACCAGCGCATAAGCGGCACTGTGGGATTTGTTAAAACCATATTCGGCGAAGAAAGCCATTTGGTCAAAGATATGTTCCGCTTTTTTACGGTCAATCTTATTTTCTTCAGCCCCCTTAAGGAAACGAGCTTTTTGGGTATCCATTTCCACTTTATCTTTTTTACCCATGGCCCGCCGCAAAATATCGGCTTCGCCGAGGCTATAACCACCTAAAATCTGGCTGATACGCATGACTTGTTCTTGGTAGAGAATACAATTATAAGTCTCACCCAAAATGGGGTCGAGTTGGGGCAAACCGTAACCCTCATCAATTTTACCGTGTTTGCCAGAAATATATTTATCAACCATGCCGCTTTTTATGGGCCCGGGACGGTAAAGAGCCAAAGACGCAATGAGGTCATCAATACAGTTGGGGCGCAGGCGCGCCAGCATTTCCCGAATGCCGGAACTTTCCAACTGAAAGACGCCGGTGGTGTCGGCCCGGCTCAGAAGCTCAAAAGTAGCTTCATCGTCTAACGGGAGCTGTTCAAGATCTATTTCCACCCCTTGCTCTTTGAGGATAGCCACGCAATGATCAATGAGCGTCAAAGTCTTTAGCCCCAAGAAGTCAAATTTAATCAGCCCCCTTGACTCCACCCCCTTCATGTCAAATTGGGTGACAACTTGAATCTTTTCCCCGTCCAGTTCCTCTGTTCGAGGGTCGCAATAAAGGGGCAAATGCTCTTGCAAGGGCTGGTCACCGATGACGAGACCGGCGGCATGGGTGGAGGCATGGCGCGGTAAATTTTCCAAAAGCAGGGCAAATTCCAAAAGCTCGGCTATGCGTGGGTCTTTGGCCCCGGCTTCTCGCAATTTGGGCTCTTGATTAATGGCCTCTTGGAGCTCAATGTTTAAAACGTTGGGAATGAGCTTGGCAATCTCGTTTACCTCACCAAAAGTGAAGCCCAAAACTCGGCCCACATCACGCACCACGGCTTTGGCTTTCATCTGACCAAAGGTTATGATTTGAGCCACTTGTTCCTTGCCGCCATAATTTTCCGTCACATAGCGAATGACTTCTTCGCGGCCGTCGGTGCAGAAGTCAACGTCAATATCGGGCATGGATATGCGCTCGGGGTTGAGGAAGCGTTCGAAGAGCAAATCAAAGCGAATGGGGTCGACGTCGGTGATCTTCATGGCATAGGCCACCAAGCTCCCGGCGGCCGAACCACGGCCCGGGCCCACGGGGATGTTCCTATCTTTGGCCCAGTTGATAAAGTCGGCCACAATGATAAAATAACCGGGGAAATCCATTTGAATAATGAGGTTTATTTCTTCTTCCAAGCGGGCTTCATACTGGGCTATTTCTGCTTCACTAATTTTGCGACCATGCTTTTCCCAGGTAGCAAAACGGCTCTTGAGACCATCACGGGCCAAAATAGTAAAACGCTCTTGAGCACTTTCACCTTCTGTCAATTTCAAAGCCGGGAAAATGTTGGTTTTTTTAGGGAACTCCACATTGCACCGCTCGGCAATGGCCAGGGTGTTTTCCAAGGCTTCGGGAATGTGCATAAAGTGGGCGGCCATTTCCTCCGGACTTTTGAAATAAAACTCATTGGTGGAAAAGCGCATCCTATTTTCTTCATCTAGGGTCTTGCCAGTTTGAATGCACAAAAGAACATCGTGCATACGGTGGTGCTCTTTTTTCAAATAGTGGCAATCATTGGTGGCCACCAGAGGCAAGCCCGTTTTTTTCGCAATTTCAACTAAAGCTCGGTTCGCCTCATCTTGCTCAGGAATGCCGTTATATTGCACTTCCAAATAAAAGCGATCGGGGTAAATGGTGGCATATTCTTCAGCGGCCGCGGTGGCCTCATCAAGACTACGGCGGTTTAAGTAAATCCACGGCACTTCGCCCTTTAAGCAGGCCGACAGCGCAATGACTCCTTCACTATATTGGCGCAAAAGTTCCTTATCCACCCGCGGACGATAGTAAAAGCCCTCAATATTAGCCCTTGAAGTAAGGCGGCAGAGATTGCGGTAGCCTTCTAAATTCTCAGCCAGCAAAACTAAATGGTGCCGAATTTCACTTTGGTCACGTTTTTTTCGTCCATTTGAGGCCACATAAGCTTCCACTCCGATAATTGGCTTGACCCCGGCTTTTTTGGCTTTGTCGTAAAAAGATAAAGCCCCAAACATTTGGCCATGATCAGTGAGGGCGACTGCCGGCATATTCATATTTTTAGCCGTTTGCACCAAATCTTCAATGCGAATGGCGCCATCTAGCAAGCTGTAACAAGAGTGAACGTGGAGGTGGACAAAGGACATGGGGCAACCTTATTATGGCAGGGGAATTGATTTTTCAAGATTTTTGGGGGAGAAATTTTTATGGGCGCCCGGGGGTTTTGTGATTTTTTTTATGGAAAAAAAAACAAAACCCCCCCCCCAAAAACAAAATGTATAAATAATAAAAAGTTAATAAAAAATGGTAATAAAAAAAATTA
>CAYJAF010000036.1:0-24741 GCA_964368195.1 uncultured Thermodesulfobacteriota bacterium | reverse complement strand
TCTATCTAAATTTGTTAAGATTTTTGGGAAAAAGTATTTTGAAATAACAGATTTCTCTAAACCCTCATCAAATAACATTTTTGGCGTCCAGGCTTTTTACGAAGTAAAAAGCCTGGACGCCCATAAAAGTTTTTGAGGGGGCTTGGGGGAACTTTTTTTAAAAAGTTCCCCCAAAAAATCTTTAAGCCAATAAAATAAAAGCGAAACTGGAGACGGTGATAATGGCCCAGAGGATAACTCCGAAGCCGAAAGCCTTGGGGCCGACTGATTTAATTGTTTTAAGGGAAATGTCTGTGCCGATTAGGAACAGGGTGAAGGCGAAGCCTTTTTTGGCAATGAGGAGAATGTTACTATTAATGACCTCCGGCAGGGGGTAGAAGGTATTGAGGAGCATTGCCAAGACAAAGTATAATATAAACCATGGTTTATACATCTTTTTAGTTTTTTCGCGGAAAAGAAGTGCCGTCACCACACACAGAGGGATGATCCAAAGGGCGCGGGTGAGTTTGACGGTGGTGGCAACCCTGAGGGCCTCTTCACCGTAGGCCGCACCGGCTCCGACAACAGACGAGGTATCGTGAATGGCGATGGCAGCCCAGACTCCGAAATCGGTCTGGGAGAGATCAAACAAGTGCCCAAGGTGAGGAAAAATCAGCAAACCAAGGGCGTTGAGGATAAAGACGGTGCCGATGGAAACCGAGATTGCGTTGTCGTTGGCCTTGGTAATGGGGGCCACGGCCGCAATTGCGCTGCCGCCGCAAATGGCGGTTCCAGAGGCAATTAAATAGGTGATTAAACGGTCTAGTTTCAGCCATTTACCAATCATTATGCCCAAGAAAAGCGTGCCGAAAACAGAGCCGATGGTAAAGACGATGCCGTCGCTACCCGCTTTGAGGGAATCAAAGAGATTCATGCCAAAGCCCAAACCAACGATGGAGGCTTGGAGTAAATATTTGGAGATTGTTTTACTCAAAGCCGGGTAGGGATGAGTAAAGATTAAAGCAAAAAAAATGCCCAGCAAAAGAGCCATACCCGTTGTAATAAAGGGCGCAAAGGTGAAAGCAGCTAGCGCAATGAAAACTATGCGGGCCAAAATATTAGAGGGGGGAGTTGAGGCGTTTTCCATAAGAATAGTTGTCCGATTTCAAAATATTTTTTCTCACTTCAAAGCCCAAACTCAAAGTAGTGAGCTTGGGCTTTAAAGGAATAAGCGAAAGCGAAATTTAATCTAACGATTCCAAGAGGCTTCGATTGTGACCATTTATATAAACGACTGTAATTATTACACAAACAACATGCCAAACCGGCAGAGAAAAACCAAAGAGACCGAAACTTAAAAAAGTAATTAAAATGAGAGCCCCTTCAACTAAAAGCCCAACAATCCCCCAGAAAATACTCAGATAAAACATACCCAAGCCCCCAAAGAGAATGGTTAAAATAACACCAACGCCCATACTTTTTCCGCCAAGTTGGACTCTAGCTGTGTTTTTATCCATGGGATTACCTCCGATTATTTATTTTTTTCCCGTTGTTCTAAAGTAGCCAAGTGATGTTCGGAAGGTTTATCTCCGTCGGTATTTTGAGCGGGCCTAAGCAAATTTGCCCATAGCTCATCATCTTCCTCTTCATCAAATTCTTTTTTGCTAAAATCTTCTTCAGCTCCACTATTATCGTTATTTTCAATTGGTTGATCTATTAAATCAGAGATGCGACCGGGGCGAATACTTTCATTTTCGCCATCTTCGTCGTCATCTTCGTCATACTCTTCGTCATCGTCGTCGTCTTCATATTCAGCATCGTCATCATCTTCGTCGTCATCGTCTTCATATTCACCATCATCATCATCTTCATCTTCATCGTCATCGTCTTCATATTCACCATCTTCATCGTCATCGTCGTCATATTCACCATCTTCATCGTCATCGTCGTCATCGTCTTCATATTCACCATCATCATCATCTTCATCTTCATCGTCATCGTCTTCATATTCACCATCTTCATCGTCATCGTCGTCATATTCACCATCTTCATCGTCATCGTCGTCATCGTCTTCATATTCACCATCATCATCATCTTCGTCATCGTCATAATTATCATCATCGTCATCGCCATATTCGTCTTCATACTCATCGTCATCATCAAGCACAGCTTCAGGTGCTAGCATCATGATGTCATCATCGTCATCTTCATCGTCTTCAAATACAGCTTCGGGGATCAAATCCATAATATCATCATCATCAGCGGAACTTTCATCATTGCCGTGCTCTGATATTGGCATCATTGTTTCTAAATCATCGAAATCATGATCATAACGGGGATTTTCCAGAGAGCCGAATTCGTCCGGATTCAAAATGGCATTTAGTTTTTCATCCAAAAGCTCACCGGGCCCTTTAACGGCATCTTCAATAACAGGAGATGAGCTATTTTCAGCAGCGGGCATAGTGCGCCCTTCGGAAACAGCTTTAGCCAGCTGAAAAATATAGTCATCTAATTCAGAAGTGGGAACTTGTTTAGCATCTTCAGCTATTTGGGCCAAGTCATTGTTGATTTGGAATGGTGTTTTGACCTCATCACTAACCACGTCGGTTGCAGCTTGGACGGCAATGTTGAGGAGCTCGGGTAAACGAGCGTCCACTGCCTCTTCCAAAGCTTTGGGGAGACGTTCGGTCACTTCAGCCTCTAAAGCGGCCGGAGTGGCTGTCGTCACGGCTTCGGCCAAAGCGCCCGGGAGCTGGATCGCCACGGCGGCAGTTAGAGCCTCCGGCAGGGCCAGCTTGATCCTTTGCTCTAAGACATTTGGATATTTAGCCTCAACTTCAGCGGCCAAAGTATCAGGGAGATGCTCAGCCACTTGCTCTAAAAGAAGCTCAGGTAATTTAGCAGCCACTTCGGCATCTAAACGGGCGGGGAGCTCAGCTGCCACTGCTGCTTCCAAAGCTTTGGGGAGTCGCTCGGCCACGGCTTCGGCCACGGCGTAATCCTTATCATTATCAAGGGCAGCCAGAGCCCCGGGACGCTCTCTTTCCAAAGCTTCGTTTAAAGCCGCAGGCAAACGATTTTGCACTTCTTTTTCCAAAGCTTCGGGGAATTTATCGGCCACCGCCTGGGCCAGAGCCGACGGGAACTTGGTGGCCATTTCGCGGGCCAAATTTTGGGGCAGTTTCAGTTCCATTTCGGCTTTCAAAGCCGTGGGGAGCATGGCCTCTACTTCTTTTTCCAAAGCTTCGGGGAGTTTATCGGCCACCGCTTGGTTCAAAGCCAAAGGCACTTTCACTTCCAGCTCTTTAGCAAGAAGTTCCGGCAACTTTTCGCGCACTTCCGAATCAAGGCGCAAAGGGAGCTGAGTCGCCATTTCCGTAGCCAATGAAGGCCCCAACTGAGCTTGGACGGCCTCCTTTAGCGCATCAGGTAGACGTTTTTCTATTTCCGGCTTTAAAGCTTCGGTCAAATTTTCCTGCACAGCTCTCTGCATGGCGTGGGGGAAACGTTCACTCACGGCTTTTTCCAAAGCCTCCGGGAGTTTAAGCTCCACTTCTTGGGTCAAAACTTCCGGCAACCGCATGCCGACTTCGGCGGCCAAAGCCTCAGGAAGTTTTTCATCCACCGCCGTAGCCAAAGCATAAGGAAGGCGGGTTTCCACCTTCACCGCCAAAGAACGCGGCAACTCTTCTTCAGTTTTTTCATTTAAAGTTTCAGCCAAACGCAACGCCACCGCCTCTTCCAATGCTTCCGGCAAGCGCAACTCCACCTCTTCGGCCAAAGCTCCCGGCAGACGGTTTTCCATCTCTCGGGTCAAGAGATCAGGCAGTTTTTCCTTCACTAAAGTGCTCATCACGGCCGGTAATTTTTCCGCCACCGAAGCGGCCAAAGCGGCCGGCATTCTCTGGGCCACGGCTTCTTGAAGCGCTTTTGGCAGATCTTGGGCCAGGGCACTGTCGAGCTCGGTTTCTTCGCCCGACCAAGCGGCGCGCAAAGGCAGACGCTCCACCCAAGCAAAGGTGCCATCGTCAGCTTGAGTGAGATCGAAAATCGTGCCGTCAATAATCATAGCCCGCACAATGGCCAAAATGTATTGGCGATAATTATCGGAACTGAAACTATAGCGGAAGCGCACCAAATCTTCTTGATGAGCTTTGATGTCGCCATCTCCTTCGAGTTCCACCAGCATGGGCAAGCCATTTGTATCACGGAAAATTTGGCGCCAGACTTCCACCGGCACAACACCGTAAGCCGCAACATCGGCCAAGGTTGCTTTTAAGTCTGCTTGAAAGGCGACGAGATCTTGAAAGAGAGTTTCATCAACTTGGTGCCTTTGGTAACGTTCAAAGAGGGGACGTCCTAAAAACTCAAAGCCAACCCCTTGCTCGGCCAAATTTGACTGGTAATCTTTCCAATTAATCACAAAGCGAGGCACTTCCACCCTGGTTTCACCACTGACAGACTGGACGTTAACTCGGCTGAGTTCAAACCTGAAATTTAAAAAGGCAACGAGTTCTCTTGACATAAGCCCCTACCTGAAGGAGATTTTTATTAATAATTTAAAGCCACAAAAAGCCTTGCTTATTTAAGCATAATTATGTGTAAATAGCTATAAAAATTTCAATTAATACAAAGCTTGCAAAATTTACTTTGCTTTTACTTCAAACCGCAACTGTTTAACACTTAGGTTCTAAATCGGTCATCATCAAATAAAGCCTTGATATTACATCAGATCAGCGCACTTGACCGGAACCCGTGACAATGAAGCGGGTGGTGGTCAACTCACGCAGGCCCATGGGCCCGTAAGCATGAAGCCGCGTGGTACTAATGCCGATTTCTGCCCCCAAACCAAGACATGAACCATCATTGAGACGAGAAGAGGCGTTAACCATGACGCAACCTGCTTCCACAACCCGTTGGAAGTGCCGACCACGCTCTTGGTCTTGGGTGACAATAACTTCCGTGTGATTCGAGCCGTAAGCAGCGATGTGTTCCAAAGCCGCTTGGTAATCGGGCACCAGGCGCACAGCCAAAGTCAGGTCTAAAAACTCACATCCCCAATCGCTTTCGCTCGCAACCTCAGCCTCCGGGATTAAAGCTGCCGCTTTGGGGTCAGCTTTAATAGTCACTCCCTTTTCCTTTAAGGCGCCAGCCGCCCGCAGGAGGAAATCAGCTTCCTTTTCATGAACAACTAAGCATTCCAAACTGTTACAAGTGGAGGGTCTTTGAGTTTTGCCATTAATTAAGAGTTTTAAGGCCAAATCGTAATCGGCCCCCTCATCTACATAGAGATGGCAAACTCCTTTAAAGTGTTTCAACACTGGTATGCGGCTGTTTTCACTAACAAAACGTATAAGCCCTTCACCGCCGCGGGGAATGACCAGGTCAATTGTTTCACTCAAAAGCAAAAGTTCCTTCAAATCCTCACGTGAGGCCGTGGGAAGAACAGTCACCGCCTCAACCGGGATTTCTCCGAAAGCCAAACTTGCGGCAAAAGTTTCGGCCAAAGCCGCCGCCGTCCGGGCCATTTCTTTGCCGCATTTTACCATTAAGCCGTTACCAGTTTTAATGGTCAAAGAACCGGCCTCAACAAGCGCACTGGGCCGGGCCTCGCAAATAAAGGCAATGAGCCCCAACGGGATGCGCAGGCGCCTCACTTCCAAGCCACTGGGCAATTGGCGCTCATCTTCCAAACTCCCCACGGGGTCGGGTAAAGTGGCGACATCACGCACAGAGCGGGCCAAATCTTCAATACCGGAAGGAGTCAAAGTCAACCGGTCAAGCATATGAGCGGCCATGCCTTGGGCGGCGGCCGCTTTTACGTCTTCTTCATTAGCCGCCAAAAGGGCCGGGGCCTCTTTTATGAGTTGGTCAGCCAAATGAAGTAAAATTTTATTTTTCAACTCGGTGTCGGCTTCGGCCAACCTGCGGGCAGCTTTTTGGGCTCTTTTAGCTGTTTGCTCTATGGTCTCATTAATATTCATATTACGTTCCTCTCAAGGAGCTAGCTTTTAGATTTTCAACGCTCACCTCCGGGGGTGCTTCTCCAAAAGATTCCTTATTTTAATTCCTTCAGCTTCGCTTCACTTCGGCTTGCGCCTCGTTTCGCTCATAAGGCGAAATTAAAATTACGGAATCTTTTGGAGAAGCACCCCCTTCGGTTCGCGCACATACATCAGGCCCCAAAACCAACCTGAAAATCATATTTCATTACAAATTCTTACCCCAAAAAGCTTAATTTTCTGTGGTAAATATAATTTGGGGCCAAATGGTGGGCCGCCGTTTGATAGCTTGTTTAAAGAGGCTGCGCACTTGGGGCAAAATCAGTTCAATGAGCTCTTTCTCCTGGGGTTCCGGCGGCGGAGTTGTCGCCTCTAAACGTTCTTTTTGCCATTTCAGCACAAGGCTTTCCACTAAATCAGCCGTTTCCAAAGAAAGGTCAATGTCACTTTCGTAATGAACACCACTAATGACCACCAAAGGCGGGGCCAGAAGCTGGCTCCCCCCGGGAGAGAGCACCACCGTCACCACCACCAGACCACCATCGGCTAACTTTAGGCGATTACGTAACACCGGATCTTCCGGCTCACCTAAGCGGTTACCATCCACCACTTTACGCCCATTGGGTACTTGTTCACCACGCCGAGCCCCTTCCGCCCCCAAAATTAAAGGCTCGCCATTATGAAGAACAAAAACTTCCTCTTCGGCCCAACCCAAAGAGAGGGCCAGCTCGCGGTGGCGAACTAAATGGCGCATTTCACCATGGACAGGCACCACATATTTTGGTTTTGTCAAATTGAGCATGAGCTTAAGCTCTTCGGCTTGGGCGTGCCCGGAGGAGTGAACCAGCTGCCGGCGCCCATCGGCCACGTGAGCCCCTTGACGCAAGAAGGAATCCACCAAATGGGCAATATCTTTTTCGTGGCCAGGAATGGAACGAGCCGATAAGATTACCGTATCACCCGGGCGAATTTGAACCTGACGGTGTTCGCCGGCAGCCATGCGAGCCAAAGCGCTCATGGGCTCCCCTTGGCTTCCGGTGGCCACGATAACCACTTGCTCGTCGGGCCAATCGAGCGATTCGGCCAAAGTGAGCTCAGTGTCCGCTTCAAAACTTAAGTAGCCCAAGCTTTTGGCCAGCTTGACAATGTTAATCATGCCGCGGCCGTCAAAGACGACTTTGCGCCCCACAGCCTTGGCTGCCCGCGTCACTTGGCTGATGCGGGCCAGAGACGAGGCAAAACAAGCCACAATGACCCGACCCGGAGCTTTGCCGAAAAGTTCGGCCAAACTGCGCCCCACCACTGTTTCGCTGTCAGTGCAACCGGGCTGGTCGGCATTGGTGGAATCGGAAAGGAGCGCAAGCACTCCACGTTCTCCGTATTCGGCGAACTTATAAAGATCGATGGGATCATCGCTGCTGGCTTGGTCGACCTTAAAATCACCGGTGTGAATCACCGCTCCCCAAGGAGTCTCCACCGCCACAGCAACTCCGTCTAAGATACTATGGTTGACCCGAATAAATTCCAGCTTAAAGGGGCCGAGCTCCAGTTTTTGTCGCGGCTGAATTTCAATTAGCTTCTCTTGCTCGGCAGAGCGAAGCTTTTCTTTGACCAAAGCCAAAGTCAGCCGTGTTCCGTAAACGGGAATCTCCCCCAACTCACGAAGCAAAAAAGGCACGGCCCCAATGTGGTCTTCATGACCATGGGTCAAAACAAGACCCTCAACTTGATCGGCCCGCTCTTTGAGGTAGGAAAAATCCGGAATAACTAAATCGACTCCCGGCATAGTGCCGGCATCGGGAAACATGAGCCCAGCATCGATGAGCAAAATTCGCTCACCAAAGACCAAGGCCATGCAGTTGAGACCAATTTCTCCCAATCCCCCCAAAGGAATTATTTTAAATTCTGCCGTCAAGATTCCCCCCTTGGCCACACGTCAATCTAATTTATTAATTTCCCGGCTCCTACGGAACAACTTTTCATCTCTTGCCTGCAAATTTAAGCTTTACAACTCGCTAACGCTCAAACAGTAAGGCTTAAATTTCGCAGTCAATTTCTGAAAAGTTTTCCTCCGTCATCGCAAAACTCATGGCATTCTATCAAATCAGATTTACGTTCCTTAGCCCATGATCAAATCAATCTTCGTCGGTTTTCAAAACAGCCACAAACGCTGTTTGCGGAACTTCAATTTGGCCAACCATCTTCATGCGCTTTTTGCCCTTCTTTTGTTTTTCCAAGAGCTTACGCTTACGTGAGATGTCGCCGCCGTAACATTTGGCTGTCACGTCTTTGCGGAAGGCGCTAATGGTTGTGCGGGCAATAATCTGGCCGCCAATGGCCCCTTGAATGGCAATTTTAAATTGCTGGCGGGGGAGCTCATCTTTGAGGCGTTCGCACATATTCAAAGCTCGCCCCCGGGCTCTTTCTCGGTGGACAATAACTGAAAGGGCGTCGACTTTCTCGCTATTTAATAAAATGTCTACCTTTACTAAATCGTTTAAGCGGTAATCTAACATCTCATAATCAAAACTGCCGTAACCTTGGGTGACACTCTTTAAGCGGTCGTAAAAATCATAGACAATTTCCGCCAAAGGAAGCTCAAAAGTTATCTCCACCCGCCCCGGCGTGGGGTAATTCATCTGGGAATTTTCCCCGCGCCTATCTAGGCAAAGCTTCATAATAGCCCCGATGTAGCGTTCCGGAGCCATGATTGAGGCCCGAATATAGGGCTCGTAGGCTTTATCAATATAGATGGGGTCAGGATAATCCTGGGGGTTATCAATCATCAGCTCTTGACCGTCTTTGAGCATAAATTGATAACGCACCGAAGGAGCCGTCATGATGATGGATTGATCAAACTCCCGCTCCAGGCGCTCCTGGACAATTTCAAGGTGCAAAAGCCCCAAGAAGCCGCACCGGAAACCAAGGCCCAAGGCCGCTGAGCTATCCTTTTGATAGACGAGGGCCGCATCGTTGAGTTTGTATTTCTCCAAAGATTCCGCCAGTGCCGGGTAGTCGTCGGAGGCCACCGGGTAAATGGAGGAAAAAACCACGGGCAACACTTCTTTAAAACCGGGGAGACGCTCAGTAGCCGGGTTGTCAGCAAGAGTGATGGTGTCGCCAATGGCCACATCAGAAACGGTCTTGATCCCGGCAATGACGTAACCCACCATGCCGGCTGAAAGCTCTTTCACCGCTTGCCGCTCAAGGCGGAAGAAGCCCACCTCTTCCACTCGGTGCTCGGCTTGGCTACTCATGAGCATGATGGTATCACCGGCTTTGAAGCTCCCCTCCATAACGCGAATGGCCACAACCGTGCCCCGAAAGGGGTCGTAGTGGGCATCGAAAATAAGAGCCTTAAGCGGTGCTTTCGGCTCGCCCACCGGCGGCGGTATACAGTCAATTACTTTGCTGAAAACATCAGCTAACCCTTGGCCCGTCTTGGCCGAACACAAAACGGCCTCTTCAGCATCCAGCCCCAAATCGCGCTCAATTTGCTCCTTGGCCGATTCAATATCAGCCGCCGGTAAATCTATTTTGTTAATCACCGGAATGATGACCAAATCGTGCTCCATGGCGGCATACAAATTGGCCAAGGTCTGAGCCTCAACCCCTTGAGCGGCATCAACCAGCAACAAGACACCTTCACAAGCAGCCAAAGCCCGGGAAACTTCATAGGAAAAATCCACGTGCCCGGGAGTGTCAATGAGGTTAAACTCATACTTCTGGCCATCTGCGGCCACCACAGGCAAAGTGACGGCACTTGATTTAATGGTAATGCCCCGCTCTCGTTCAAGATCCATACTGTCTAAAATCTGGTTCCGAAATTGGCGGTCTTCCACTAAACCCACCTCTTGAATGAGGCGATCAGCTAAAGTCGATTTACCGTGGTCAATATGGGCAACAATAGAAAAGTTACGAATATTCTTCATAAAACATCTTTCAATAATTCAAATTTAGTCATTTCGCACAAAATATCAGGATATTATAACCTTTTCTCAGCAATTTCGCAACTTGCTACACGGAAATCAGTTTTCAAGAGTTTTCTGGAGGGAAACTTTTTTGAATCTATACCAGTGCTGTTGTGTTATAAAATATAACCTTTGAGAGTTCGATTCATTTCGCACTACCACCTGTAGTAAGTTTCCCTCCAGACCTCCCTTCAAAAAACTTTTACGGGTGATGAGTTTTGGTTTTTTACTTCGTAAAAAGCCCAAAACTCATCACCGAAAATGTTATTTAAATGGAAGCTTTGGAAGTAAAATCTTATTTTAAAATAACTTTTCCACAAAATCTCTGAAAATTAATTTCTCTGCAACTTGTTAAAAGTTGTTATTATAGTCGCCGCCGAAAAATCTAATAACGTGGTCGAAAAGTCCAAGGCATGAGCGCCTTATTTAATTTTGCCGACAACAAGCAAGCATTCGATATTATTTAAAAATTTATAGCCACACAAAATGCAAGGGCGACGGAGGAAAACTTTTCATCTCTTGACTGCGAAATTTAAGCCCTATTGTCTGAGCTTTAGCGAGTTTTAGGGCTTAAATTGCAGGCAAGAGATGAAAAGTTCTTCCGTAGGAGCCTGAGAAATTACAAATTAGGTTGACGTAGTCAAAGAGTCTATTTCCTTTGCGCTCAGCCCCAAGTTATGGTATAATTACGGCCCGACAAGATGGTTTATGACAACATAGAGCAATGGGGCCGGCCCCACAACTTGTCGCACTTGAAAAATCAGACTCACCGAGGGAGGGTTTATATAATGTTGGAACTGAAAATCAAAAAAGACGATCTCACCAGAGGGGTAAGTCAAACAAGCGCCATTGCCGAAAAGCGTAGCTCTATGCCGATTCTCTCCAACATTTTACTGGAAGCCGAAGGTGATTGTTTAAAACTCACGGCCACTGATTTGGAAATCAGCTTTCAAGGCTCTTTTCCGGCTGAAGTCATTTTCCCCGGCAAAATAACAGTTCCGGGCCGAAAATTTAATGAGATTGTGCGCCTTTTAAATGCTGATGAAGTTTCTTTGGGTGAAGACGAAAACTTGACCTTGAAACTTTGCGCCGGTCAATTCAGCACCAAAATGTATGGCCTTTCCCCGGCGGATTTTCCCCAAATGCCGCAAATTGATGATTTGACTTTACTGGAGCTGGAAAGCGCCAGCCTCATTGGCGTAATTGACCGAACCATCTTTTCCATCGCCACCGAAGAGACTCGCTATAATCTATCGGGAGCTTTTATCGAAAAGAGAACAGAAGAAGATGGCAACCAAACTCTGCGCTTTGTCTCCACCGATGGCCACCGTTTAAATTTGGCATCTCTCCCCCTTCCGGCTGAAAATGAGTTGGAAATGCCCGATGGCGCACTAATTTCCAAAAAGGGATTGGCCGAGCTAAAACGTCTGGCTGAAGGTGCCGAAAAAGTCAAATTGGGGCTGGCTACCACTAGCTTAGTGGCCCAAACAGAGACGGCCACTTTAGTTATGCGCCTATTAGATGGCCGCTTCCCCGATTACAACCTCGTTATTCCCAAAGATAACGACAAAAGCTTTCTGGCTCCGCGCCAAGTTATGCTTGAGGCCCTCAAGCGCATTGCCACCATGAGCTCAGATGATTACAAAACCGTTAAATTCAAATTGGAACCGGGCCGCCTGACCATTTCCGCCATGACGCCGGAATTGGGCCAAGCCGAAGAGAGTTTAGCAGTGGAATATGATGGCCCGGAGTTGGAAGCAGGTTTCAACCCCCGCTTTTATACGGAAGCTTTAAGTGCTTTGGCCAGCGAAACAATTCGCTTATCTCTTCTTGACGCTGACAAGCCGGCCCTTTTAACAGCGGCGGAAGACCCCGGTTATTTAGGCGTGGTAATGACCATGAAAATTTAGATAATACCATCAAGAGCGACTTTTTGGTTATCTCTTCGTCAGATTCGTTTTCTTTTTCGGTCATGTATGTTTATACACTCCCTCAAAAGAAAGCTCATCTTCCTTGATATAACTCAAAAATTCATCTCTTGATGACATTATCAAGGGAAACACTGATTAATTGATATATGCTTCTTTCACTAAGCGATTAATCTTTATGCGCTAAAAGAAGCTGAGGAAAATGAGGAAAAATGACCGATTCTAATCAAGCCACTTATGGCGCTAATAATATTCAGATTTTAGAAGGGCTGGAAGCCGTTCGCAAACGCCCGTCCATGTATATCGGTAGTGTTTCAGAAATGGGCCTCCACCATTTAGTCTACGAAGTAGTGGATAACTCCATCGACGAGGCCATGGCCGGTCACGGAGACCACCTTGAGGTCACCATTACAGCGGCCGGAACCATTAGAGTAAAAGACAACGGACGCGGCATCCCTGTCGACATCCACCCCACGGAAAAAGTGCCGGGCGTGCAAGTAGTCATGACCAAGCTCCACGCCGGGGGTAAGTTCGACAAAAAAACCTACCAAGTTTCAGGTGGTCTCCACGGGGTGGGTGTGTCGGTGGTTAACGCCCTTTCGGAGTTTTTGGAAGTGGAAATAAAGATTGCGGGCCAACGCTACTACCAACGCTACGAGCGTGGAGTGCCGGTGACGCCTTTGGAAAAGCGCGACCAAGTTAAAAAGCGCGGCACCATGGTTCATTTTAAGCCCGACCCGGAAATTTTTGAAACCACTGAGTTCAAATTCGAAACCTTGGCCCGTCGCTTAAGGGAATTGGCTTTCCTCAACAAAGGGCTTCACATTTCCATTCGCGACGAACGCACCAACGAATTTCAAGAGTTCCACTATAAAGGCGGCATCATTGAGTTTGTTCAATATATGAACCGCCAAAAAACGGCCCTCCACGAAAAACCCATTTATCTGGAAGGACAAAAAGAGGGCATTTACGCCGAAGTTGCCGTGCAGTATAACGACAGCTATAGCGAGCAAGTCATGTCCTTTGCCAATAATATCAACACCCCGGAAGGCGGCACCCACTTAACGGGCTTTAAGGCCGCTTTAACAAGGGCAGTTAACCAATATCTTCCCTCGGCCAATTTACCGAAAAACCTGAAAGATACAAAGCTCGATGGCGACGACATCCGCGAAGGATTGGCGGCCGTCATTTCTGTGCGAGTGCCGGAGCCCCAATTTGAGGGACAAACCAAAAGCAAATTGGGCAACGCCGTGGTCAAAGGTTTGGTGGATACTTTAGTCTACGAACGACTGGCCACTTATTTTGAAGAGAACCCGGCTGTGGCCAAGAAAATCGTGACCAAGGTTGTCGATGCGGCCCGGGCTCGTGAAGCCGCCCGCAAGGCCCGTGAAATGGCCCGTACCAAAGGAGCCTTGAGTGGGCACTCCCTTTCCGGAAAACTAGCGGACTGCCAAGAAAAAGACCCGGCCCAATGCGAAATCTTCCTGGTGGAGGGCGATTCGGCCGGCGGTAGTGCCAAACAGGCCCGCAACCGTAAGTTTCAAGCGATTCTCCCTTTGCGCGGTAAAATTTTAAATGTTGAACGGGCTCGCTTCGACCGAATGGTGAGCTCTAACGATATTCGTAACATTATTACAGCCTTAGGCACAGGAATCGGCCCGGCCGGAGCGGCCGACCTCAACTTGGGCAATTTGCGCTACCACAAAGTGGTTATCATGACCGACGCCGACGTCGATGGTGCCCACATCCGCACCCTGCTCCTCACTTTCTTTTACCGCCAAATGCCAGAGCTCATCGAACGAGGCCACCTCTATATTGCCCAACCGCCCCTTTATGGCGTAACCATGGGTAAAAAGAGCATTTATTTTAAAAATGATGCCGAAATGCGGGCCTTCACCATGAAACGTTATTTGGAAGATCGCACTTTGAGCGACCAAAACGGACGCACCTTAACCGGAGAAGAGCTGGAAAGTTTTATCAGCCTTCTGGCCTCGTTCCGTGAACAACGAGACCGCTTCAACCGCCGCGGCTTTTCCACTCTTCTGTGGCCCCAGCTTTTCCGCTTTTGCTTAGACGATTCAGCTCCTTTTTTAAGCCAAGAATGGACGACAGAGCTGGCCGCAGCCTTGCGAGCTCAAGGTTTGGCCGTGGAAGGCCCTTTGGCCCCGGAAGCTCCCTTAACAACAGCCATTGATAACGAGCTGGACGAAGATGACTACATCCCTGAGGCGGCGGCAACCCTTGGCTTTAAGCTCCTTGTGCCCTCCGTTCACAATCAAGATAAAAAGCTCACTTTAAACCGTGACTTTTTAGCCAGTGAAGCAGTGAAAAAACTCTTTGCCTTGCGCCGCCAAATTGACGAAACAGCTAATCCGACCTACACAATTACTTATAAGGAGAAGAGCTATCAATTGGCAAGCGAAGATGAACTCATCGGCGATGTGGAAAGCTCCGGGCAAAAGGGTCTGCGCATCCAACGCTATAAAGGTTTGGGGGAAATGAACCCCGACCAATTACGCATGACGACCATGGATCCGGAATTGCGCACCTTCCTGCAAGTCAAAGTGGCTGACGCCATGGAAGCTGATGATATTTTTACTATTTTAATGGGCGACAAAGTGGAGCCGCGCCGCGACTTCATTCAGGAAAACGCCCTTAACGTCCGAGAGTTGGACGTTTAAGGTCAAACCATTGCCAAACGCAAAACTCCCCCAAGAGTTCAGGGCTCATTTCACAAAACAAATGCCCTCTTGGCGGGAGTTTTCCTTTTTGTTGGCTTTTTCCGGCGGCCTTGATTCCACGGCTTTGCTCCATTTATGTGCCTCCTTTATGGCCCCCTGGCAATTGGCCCTGGCTCACCTCAACCACCAACTGCGCGGGGACGATGCCGATGCTGATATGCTTTGGGCCCAAAAAGTGGCCGCCGACCTGGGGCTCAGCTTTTACACCAAAAGCATCGACGTTCGCGCTTTAGCAAATGACCGCGGCTTGGGAATCGAAGAGGCCGCCCGCACAGCTCGCTACGGTTTTTTAGCGGAAGCGGCCCAAGCCTTCCCGGCCTCTTTCGTGCTCACCGCCCACCAAGCCGACGACCAAGCCGAGACAATGCTACTTAGCTTCGTCAAAGGAGGAGGAGCCCTGGCCGGTATTCCTTGGCGGCGACCTTTGCCTCTGACGACCCAAACAAAGGAATCCCCCATCCATCTTTTGCGTCCGCTGTTGCCCTTTAGCCGCTCTGAGCTCCGGGCGTGGTTAGAATCACAAAACATCACCTGGCGTGAAGACCATTCCAACAGCGATACCCGCTATTTACGCAACTCCTTGCGCCACAATGTCATGCCTTCTCTCTATTCCCTTAACCCCCGACTTAACGAAACCCTTGGACGCATTTCAACTATCCGTCAAGATGAAGAGGATTATTGGCGCAAGACTTTAAAAGACCTTTGGGTTAAGCTGGTTAAAGTGGCGGAAAAAAACATCATCATCATTCGCCGCCTTGAACTAAACAGCCTTCACCCGGCCGAACAACGCCGCCTCATCTACCAAGCTCTGAGCACTCTCCGCCAAGAGAGACCCGCCAATCCTCTCCCCATGGCCGCCGTGGAAACGGCCCGCCAACTGTCTTTGAGCCAACGAGCCGATCATCCCGGGCTTGATTTGCCGGGAGGCGTGCGGGCCGCCACCACAACTTCTGAACTACATCTCTCCCCGGCTTCACGTTATAGCAATAATTGATAAAAAGCCACGTCAATCTAATTTGAAAGAACATCATGAATTATACGGCGACGGAGGAGAACTTTGCAGGAATTGACTGTAAATTTTTGCCCCGCCTGTGAGCGTTAGCGAACTTTAGGGGCAAAAATACAGGCAATTACGGAAAAGTTACTCCGTAGGAGCCTAAAAAATAACAAATTAGATTGACGTGGATAAAAATCAATTTTTCTTTTATCTTCTGCTAAAGTGTTGTATGATAAAAATATACAATAAAATTAACTAAGGAAGGAAGGCAATAGATGAACACCTGGGATAAAAATCAAATTGAGCACATGAAAGCGGCCTTGCGCCTTGCCCGGCGCGGCTGGGGCCTGGTTTCTCCCAATCCCATGGTAGGGGCCGTGGTGGCCAAGGGCAAAAGAGTTATTGCCACCGGCTGGCATACCGGGCCTGGGCAGCCCCACGCCGAGGCGGCAGCTCTTTTGGAAGCCGGGCGCAAAGCCAAAGGAGCCGACCTTTACGTCAACTTGGAGCCCTGTAACCACTACGGGCGCACAGCCCCTTGCACTGAAGCCATCATCAGGGCCGGCATTGACCGTGTTTTTTACGGCACACCCGACCCCAACCCCTTGGCCGGCGGCGGAGCCAAAGCCCTAATTGACGCCGGGTTAGAAGTGCACGGTGGGCTTTTAGCCGCTGAATGCTTTGAAATTAATCAGTTCTTTTTCAAGTGGGTATTACGGAAGACTCCCTTTGTCATCTTGAAAACAGCCGCCAGCTTAGATGGTAAAATAGCCACTTCCACCGGACAATCCCAATGGATAAGCTCTAAAGTTGCCCGTAACTTTGGCCACCACATCAGAGCCGGAGTCGATGCCATTATCGTAGGGCGCAACACGGCTGAAAAAGACGACCCCGAGCTTTCAGCTCGCCCTTGGGGACGGCGGAAAATGCATCGCCAACCATGGCGCATCGTCTTAGATCCCCAACTGAGGCTCTCTTTGCAAAAAAAAGTTTTCGATCCCGAAATGGGCGGCCCAACTTTAATTGTCTGCCTTGATTCTGCCTCGGAACAGAAGCGGCAAAAAATCATTGCCAAAGGCCACCGCATTTGGGTGGCCCCGGAAGACCCGCAAACCGGCTTAATCTCTATTAAATGGCTTTTGGAGGAGTTGGGGCGTGAGGCTTTGCAGAGCGTCCTCATCGAACCGGGAGCTGCCATGGCCGCCTCAACCCTTCTGCAAGAGCCCATGGTGGATTTGGCCCACTTTTTACTGGCCCCAAAATTCATTGGTGGGGTGAAGGCTCCGGGCGTCATTGGCGGCCTTGGCTTGACAGAATTAGACTACGCCCCGGAAGCTGAAGTCCTGAAATTGGGGCGCAAAGGGCCGGATATTTTAATCACCATTCGTCCCGAAGGCGGCTTTGGCGGTGAGGCCGATTTAACAGCCGTTTGCCAAAACATCACTCAATCTGAGCTTGCAGACTGATGTTCACCGGCTTAACTTATGGCGTTGGCCGCATCTGTCGCCGCCAACGGCAAGGACAAGATTTTGAATTGACTGTGGAAGCTGATTTTGATTGGTCGTCGCCTTTAGAGCTTGGCGAAAGCATTGCCGTGGCCGGAGCCTGCCTCACCGTCACCACCAAAGTGGGCTCGCACGGCTTCACAGCACTGGCGTCGGCTGAAACTCTAAAATGCACAACCTTGGGGACAGCGACAAAAATCAACTTGGAAAGGGCCTTGGCTTTAGGAGATCGCTTAGGAGGGCACTTGGTCAGCGGCCACATCGACGGCCCCGGGCTCCTTGCCTCCATTAACCGCATCGGCAGCTGCTTTTGCTATAAATTTAAAGTTGCAGCAGAGCTGATGCCTCTCATTGTGCCCAAGGGCTCCATCACCATAGATGGCGTCAGCCTCACGGTCAATGAAGTAAACAGCGACAACTTCACCGTCAACCTCATTCCCCACACCTTGCAAATAACCACCTTGGGTCTTTTAAGCCCTGGAGATTCTGTGAATTTGGAAACAGATCTTTTGGGCAAATATGTCCGGCGGCTTTTAAACTTCCAAAACACTAAAGAAACCGGCCTCACTTGGGAGACTTTGGCCCAAAACGGCTTTAGATAATGTCGTTGCGAGCGACCTTTTGGGAAAAGCGATGAAAAAAGCCATTATTTTTGATTTGGATGGAACTCTGCTCAATACCATTGGCGATTTAACCGACAGCTTAAACGCCCTTTGTCTGGAGCTGGGCCTGGCGCCCCGCTCCGCTGAAGATTATCAGCCCATGGTGGGGAACGGGCTAGCCGAGCTCCTAAAGCGCGCCCTTCCCCCGATATGGCATTCATCACCGGAGCAACTGCGCTCCATTTTGCAACGGTTTATAGCTATCTATAACCAAAGGCAAGTAAACAGTAGCGAGCCCTACCCGGGAATCTTAGAGCTTTTACTCCAGCTAAAAGTCAAGGGGATTCCCTTGGGGCTTTTGTCTAACAAAGCCCACGAGAACGCACTTGTCGTAGTTGAGCACTTTTTCCCAAACTGTTTCCGCTATGTCTTGGGCTTGCGCTCTGATGCCCCGGCCAAACCAGACCCCACCTCTGCCCTTGAAATAGCCCAAAAATTCGGCTTAGAGCCGGCCTCTTTTATTTTTGTTGGCGACAGCGATGTGGATATGAAAACTGCCCGAAACGCCGGTATGTTCCCGGTGGGAGTTGCTTGGGGCTATCAGAGCAAAGAAGAAATTCTGAGGGCTGGGGCCAAGGCCATCATTGAGGAGCCGGAAGATTTACTTGAGCTTTTGAATTAGAGCGTGTTCACATAAACGACTTTTCGGTTCTCTCTTTGTCGGATTTCGCTTGCTTTTTCGTCATGTATGTTTAATACACTTCCTCAAAAGCAAGCTCATCCTTCGCGATATAACTCGAAAATTCATTTATGTGAACACACTCTAGTAGTTTAGGAATTTATTAATGATAAAAAAAACACCTAACCCCTTGCCTCCCCCCACTCGCGAAGAACTGGAAGAATTGGCCGCCCAACTGCCTCCCAGCCCCTTTGCCGCCGAGTTGGAACTGGGCCGCCTTGTCACCGAAGCACCGTCTTGGGCTCTGGAACAAACCGACATTGCCGCAACGCTGGTAAGTGAACCGGGCCGCGTGCGCATGGCCCTCACCGGCGGCATCGCCTGCGGTAAATCCACCGTAGCTGAAATTTTTGTGGAACTCGGAGCAATCCACATCGATTTTGACCAGCTGGCTCGTCTGGCTGTGGCTCCGGGCTCTCAAGGCTTGGTTGCCGCCGCAGAACTCTTCGGCCCAAAAGCCCTGGACGCTGATGGCACCCTAAATCGCCCATACGTCCGACAAGCTATCTTCAACGATCCCCAACTAAAAGAAGTTTTGGAAAATATCATCCACCCCATCACCTGGCAGCTAATGGGCACCCAAATTGACCAAAACCCCGATGCCCCCTTGACCATCATCAGCATTCCGTTACTTTTTGAAGCAGGGCTGGAAACTTTCTTCAACCCCATCACCACAATCTTTGCCCCCATCTCAACTCAAATAGCCCGCCTGGCTCAACGCCACCCCAACTCCACCGAAGACGACCTGCAAAATATGATCGATGCCCAATGGCCTGCCCCCCCCAAAATAATGGGCTCCAGCTTCGTAATACATAACGCCGCCGACCTGAGCACGACCCGCACCCAAGTAGAGCACGTTTGGCAGCAACTTACTGGTCGCCCTGTTTAGTTAATCGTGTCTTCTTTTTCTGCCAACTTGCCTTCTGGTCAGGGGCGAAGCCGAAGACACTTTCAGAAGTTGAGCTTCAATTTTTACTCCGCTTGTGAGCGCCTGCGAACTTAAGGAGCTAAAATGAAGTCAACTTATGAAAGTCGTCCTCGGCATGAGCCCCACTGCCATGTGGGCTGGACTAACCAAACAGAATACTGGTCGCTGCTGAAAAACTCCTTCATTTAAGGAAACGCCGATTTATTCTGCTTGCAGAATAAATCAGCGTTTCCTAAAGTTATGGGCGTGCTAACTCTTCTTACTTTGTAAGAAAAGCTGGCACGCCCATAGATTGAACGTCTTCTTAATGATCAAAGGCTGGCAAAGTTGAGCCTTTGAAGCGAGTCAAGATGAACTCGGCCACTTCCGGGGATTGGTAGGCGGCCACGAATTTTTGATAGAGGGGGTTTTCGCGATCTTCAGGGCGGGCAACAACAACATTAACGTAAGGAGATTCAGCATCTTCCAGGTAAATGGCATCTTTAATTGGGTTGAGCCCGGCAGGGATAGCGAAAGTATTATTGATAGCTGAGGCGGCCACATCGTCAAGGGCGCGAGGAGTTTGGGCGGCGTCGAGTTCAACGATATTCAGGTTCAGCTTGTTTTCCACAATATCAAAGGGGGTGGCGGTGAGGCCGGAGCCTTCTTTAAGTTTAATGAAGCCGCCCTTTTCTAAAAGGAGCAAAGCGCGCCCACCGTTAGTGGGGTCGTTGGGAATGGCCACGCGATCGCCTTCTTTCAATTCGTCCAGTGACTTAATTTTTTTGGAAAAAAAGCCGATGGGAGAGACGTAGGTGGTGCCGATGCTAACGAGATTCAGGTTCCGTTCTTTATTGAAAGTTTCCAAGTAAGGCATGTGTTGAAAGGAGTTGACATCAATCTCGCCGTCAGCAAGGGCCAAATTGGGGCGAACGTAGTCGCTAAACTCGATAATTTCCACGGTCAGGCCATTTTTAGCGGCCACTTCTTTGGCTTTTTCCAAAATTTCCACGTCGGCTCCGGAAGTGGTGCCCACTTTAATTGTAGCTTCTTCGGCCCAAGCGATGGTGCTTAAAAGGCCCAAGAGTAGGGCTCCTAAGATGGCGGTAATTTTTTTCATTTTTTCCTCCGTAGTGGTGTTGTAGTCTCGTCAAATAGCGCACTTTCGTGTTTTGCCGCTAAAGGTAAATTTGCGTTAAGGGAGTGTATTCCCCTAGGTGGTCGAAAAAACAAGTTAAATCTGACAAATCTAGCGTTTATTTACTTTTCTTTCCAGCGCATCACCGGCTGATTGAATGGCTTGAACTAAGACGATCAAAATAAGCACAGTGGCCAGCATCACATCAAGCATATAGCGTTGGTAACCATAACGCACGGCCAAATCTCCCAGTCCGCCGCCGCCTAAGACTCCGGCCATGGCGGAATAACTAACCAAAGTTATAATCAAAACTGTAGTTTGCTTTATGAGGCCCGGCTTGGCTTCCGGCAGTAATACCTGGCGGATTATTTGTCCCTTCGTTGCTCCGGCGGACTGAGCAGCTTCAATGACTCCGTGGGGCACTTCCAACAAGGCGCTTTCAGCCAAACGAGCCATTAAGACAATGGCCGCCAAAGTAAGGGGCACGATGACGGCGGTGGGGCCGATGCTGGTGCCGACCAAAAATCTGGTGACAGGAATCAGGGCCACCACAAAAATAACAAAGGGAATGGAGCGCAAGGCGTTAACAATTGCGCCCAAAATTCCGCCGCCAATATAATAATCTCCTAAGATATGACCTTTGCGCGTCACCACGAGCAAAACTCCCAAGGGGATACCAAAGGCGGTGGTGACCACAGAGGAAATGGAGACCATATAGAAAGTCTCCCAGAAAGCTCCTTGGAGCATTATCAATAAGTTGGGGTTGTCAAACATCAGGAAAACTCCATCATAAAACTTCAAGGGGCAAATTTTGAGCTTGAAGATAGGCCATGGCCTTCTTTCGTTCAGCCTCTTCACCAATAAGATCAATGAGCATAACGCCGAAAGGTTGGCCTTGCAGGTGGCCAATATCGCCTTGCAGAATATTAACTTCCACCTTAAATTGGCGAATAAGTTGTGAAATAACCGGCTCCCCGGCCCTTTGGCCCATAAACATAATGCGCACCAAATCACCTTGCGGCACGTAGCCCCACTCTTTTGAGCTGTCTTGGCGGCTAATTAAAGAGCCCACAAATTCGCGGGTAATGTGGTGTTGCGGCTTGGTGAAGAGCTCCATAACTGAGCCCATTTCCACAATCACCCCGTCGGACATAACCCCCACCCGATCGCAAATTTCGCTGATGACTTTCATTTCGTGGGTAATGAGCACCACAGTCAGGCCCAGATGTTGTTTCACATCTTTAATTAATGAGAGAATAGCCTTGGTGCTTTGGGGGTCGAGGGCACTGGTGGCTTCATCGCACAAAAGTATTTTTGGCTCATTGGCCAAGGCCCGAGCAATGCCCACCCTTTGTTTTTGCCCGCCGGAAAGTTGAGACGGGTAAGCGGCGGCTTTATCGCTCAGAGAGACGAGCTCTAAAAGTTCGGCCACTTTCGTTTTAATGCGAGCTCTCGAGGCTCCGGCTATTTCCAAAGGAAAGGCCACGTTACCGGCTACCGTGCGGGAAGAGAGCAAATTAAAGTGCTGAAAAATCATGCCCATGTTGCGGCGCGCAATAAGGAGTTCAGCTCCACTCAAAGATCCGATGTCGCGGCCGTCCACTAAAACTTGGCCACCACTGGCCTCCTCAAGGCGATTAATACAGCGCACCAAGGTGCTTTTCCCGGCGCCGGATAGGCCAATGAGCCCGAAAATTTCCCCAGCCGCCACAGAAATATTTATCCCCCGCAACACTTCTAAAGTTTTGCCGCCGGAAAGGTGGTAATTTTTAAACAGATCTTTAATTTCAATTAAGGCCATGGGCCCTATACCTCACCAAAAATGTTAATGGCTGGCAAAAGCCTCCAGGCGCCGGGTAATAAAACGACTGAGGAGAGCATCTTTGCTTCTGATTTTTTCTTCCAAATTTTCCAAAGGAATTTCAGCCCGAGCCATGTTCTTATGACCACCGGCCGAACCAAAGGGGCCAAAGGCACTTTTCGCCAGTTTACCCAAATGCTTCCGTGTGCCGCCACCTCGGAAAATGATCACTAATTTCTCACCGCAGACTCCGCCAACCACCACTTGATTAATGCCCGTCACTTGAATTAAAAAATCGGCCACAATAACTAAAGTGTCTGGGTGGTCGGCATTTTCTAAAAAACTAAAACAGTGAGTGCGGTGAAAGACGGCGTTATCCAAAGCTGAAACGATTCTCTTAAAAGAACTGCGGGCAATGGGCCCCCTTTCAATATCGGAAAGGAGCATTTGGTTTATGGAGGGGTAAAGCCAACGAAAGGCCCGCATATCCTCTAGTTGTCCTTGGCGAACAAAGTTTTGAGTGTCTGTTTTAATGGCGTAAAAAAGCGCAGTGGCCAAACGGGGATTGGGTTTAATGGCTGCGGCTCGCAAATAGTTTACCATCATGGTGGCCGTGGCCCCATATTCAGGGCGAACGTCAATATAAGTTGGTAATTTCACAGCATTATTGACTGGAGTATGGGCGTGATGGTCTATAATTACATCAAAGGGCAAATTTTCCGTTTGGCTTGAGTGGTTGGGCTGTGAATCAACCATGACCAAGCGGTCAAACTGCTCCACTTTAACGGAAGGCCAAGGGGCTAGGGGGAAGCCCAAAGCTTTCACCAGCTGTAAGTTATCAGGACGTTTGATTTGATTGATGGAGCTAACCGTCACCTGGCCCACTCGCCGCCACAAAAGGCGTTTGACGGCGGCCGCACTGGCCAGCGCATCGGGGTCAGCTGAAATGACGATTAAAATGCGATCTTCCCCGGCCAAAGCCGCAAGCAAAGCCTTAAGACGGGCCACCCCTGAGGCTTGTGGGCCTAAGCTCGAAAATAAAAAGTGGGTAGCATCTTTGACTTTTTTTGCTTGCCCACGACCTTTAGGCGTTTTTGTTAACTCAGAGCCGGGGGCTTCTGCGGCCAGCTCATGATTTTGCTCCTTTGGGCTCAAGGGAGGAGAAGAACTCATAGGCTACCGGATTTATTTAGCGACTAAAGGCGCAAGCTCAGCCAGCTTCTGAACCAGCTCTTGGGCCTCAGGCGATAAATTTTGAGGTAAAATAACTTTCAAAGTGACGTAAAGGTCGCCGGCTTCTTTTTTGGCCGTAGCCGGCAAGCCTTGGCCTTTAAGACGCATTTTCGTGCCGTTAGCCGTGCCTTGAGGAATTTTAAGCGAAGCCCGCCCGCTCAAAGTGGGCACCTCAACCGTGGCCCCCAAAAGGGCATCATATAAACTCAAAGGGAGCTCAATCTGCAAGTCGCGTTTCACCCTGGTAAAAACAGAGTCAGACTTAATCGCAATTTCCACCAACAAATCACCGGCCGGGCCACCATTTTCCCCGGGCGAACCCTTGCCGCGCAAGCGCACCTTTTGGCCATCTTCAATACCGGCCGGGATTTTAACTTTCAAGCTTTCAACATGGCTGGCTTGCCCCCGCCCACCGCAAGTAGGGCAAGTCTGAATCCCGCCTCCGGCCGCTACAACCCCCTGCCCTTGGCACTTGGGACACCGCTGCGGCAAATTGACTTCCAACTGGGCCTCTGTGCCAAAGGCCGCCTCTTTGAGGCTGATGGTCATTTTAAAGTTGCCGTCAGCTCCTTTGCGAGACGGAGCCCCACCAAAAGAACCCTCAAAGTTGAAGCCCGCCGAACGTCCATTGCGACCGGAGCGCCCCCCAAAGAGTTCACCAAAAATATCCTCAAAGGAAAAACCACCCTGATTGAAATCGGGCCGCTGGTAACCGGCCCCACCAAAGCCGCGCTCATAGAAGGCCTCGCGACCCAATTGGTCGTATTCAGAGCGTTTGGCCGGGTCAGACAAAATATCATAAGCTTCTGATATTTCTTTAAACTTATCCTCAGCGGCTTTGTCGTTTGGGTTTAAATCGGGGTGATATTTGCGCGCCAACTGCCGATAGGCCGATTTAATGGCGGCCTCGTCAGCTTTTTTCTCTATTCCCAATACTTTATATGGATCAAGACTCATGGAATATCCCAGATATTAGCGTTTCCTTAGTTAGAAGGCTCATCTCCGCCGGAGCTTCCGGCTTTTGCCTTTTTATTATCAGTAGTGTTTTTAGCTGAAACACCACCGGCCCGCCGTCCTCGAGCTTTAGCTACATTAGAAGTAACCTCGCCGCCTTCAGTGGCTTTGGGTTTGCGGCCTCGGGCTGTTCTCTTGGGAGCTTCCCCGGCTTCCGCAACAGTTTGAGGAGCTTCGCTCTCAG
>CAYJAF010000035.1:0-24895 GCA_964368195.1 uncultured Thermodesulfobacteriota bacterium | reverse complement strand
ATTTTGGAGAAGTACCCCCGGAGGCGAGCGGCGAGAATTTAGATGCGTCGGCCCTAAAAATTAGATTGATGTGACTTGACTTCTGACTTGAGGTATTTTATTCTAAAGAAGGAATTTACTTTGAACAATCGGCTGCTTTTAAAAGCGGCTTAACTAAAACGATATTTAAATAGGAGGCATTTATGGCCAAAGTAAAAGTTGGTATCAACGGTTTCGGGCGCATTGGTCGGCAGGTTTTGAAAGCAATTTTAGAACGCTACCCCAATGATTTAGAAGTGGTGGCAGTCAACGATATTGGCGATGTGAAAACCAGTGCTCACCTTTTCAAATATGATTCCAACTACGGACGCTTTGCCGGTGAAGTGAAAGTTGATGGGAATAACTTTTTAATCAACGGAAACAAAATCGAAAACTTTGCCTTCCGCGATCCCAAAGAAATTCCTTGGAAAAGTGTTGGGGCCGAGTTGGTTATTGAATCCACCGGGCTCTTCACCGATGCCACAAAAGCCAAAGTCCACATCGATGGCGGCGGAGCCAAACGGGTTATCATTTCTGCTCCGGCTAAAAATGAAGATGCCACCTTTGTTTGCGGCGTCAACCACACCGATTACGATCCGGCCAAACACTACGTGGTCTCCAACGCTTCTTGCACCACGAACGGCTTGGCTCCCATCGCCAAAGTGCTCCACGAGACTTTCGGCATTGAAAAAGCTATGATGACCACTATTCACAGCTATACCAACGACCAACGTATTTTAGACTTGGCCCACTCTGACCTTCGTCGGGCCCGGGCGGCGGCCTTGAATATTATCCCCACCACCACCGGGGCGGCCAAGGCAGTTGCTTTGGTCTTACCGGCTTTGAAGGGTAAATTCGACGGCTATTCTTTGCGCGTGCCCACCCCCACTGTTTCGGTTATTGACCTTGTGCTGGAATTTACTAAAGAAACCACCACTGAAGATTTACAAAACGCCTTAAAATCTGCCAGCGAAGGCGAGCTCAACGGCATCATGGGTTACGATACCGAAGGTCTCGTCTCGATGGATTACAAAGGTTGCCCCCTTTCCACCATTGTGGACGGCCCTTTTTGCCAAGTCTTGGGCGGCAAAATGGCCAAAGTTGTCTCTTGGTATGACAATGAATGGGGCTATTCTTGCCGGGTAGCTGATTTGGCTGACTATATGGTTAAAAAAGGTCTGTAATTAAAGAGGCTTTTGACTTCACGAAAAAAGGAAACGCTGATTATTCGGCGTTTCCTAAAACATTTACCAAACCCACAACTAACGGAAATACGGTGAAAATCCGTATGCGGTCCCGCCGCTGTAACCTCTGATAATCTCGAAGCCAATGATGGTCACTTGCTGATTCAAACAAAATCAGCGGGGAAGGCCGGCTTCGGGGAAAATTGCGGAAAAAAGGACACGCTAATTAGCGTTTTCTTTAGAAAACAGGCAATTTAAGGAAGCGCTGATTAATTAGATTTTTTGTTTTCTGACGAGGAAGGCGATTTTTATAAAAACCTTGTAGTATATGATATACACAAGGGTTTTATAAAAAGAGCCTAACAAAGTCAGAGGACAAAAAGGCAATTAATCAGTGCTTTCTAAAGAGGAAGCCAGAAGACGAGTTTGGGTAAACATAATAGCGAGGACTCCGATGGTAAAGGTGGTTCCGACCTCATGGGCGTTATTTGCCTATGAGGTCGGTTTTTTATCTCGCTTAAATCGCTTAAGGAAACATTGAGAAAGAGTGTTTCCCTAAAACAATTTAAGAGGTATTTTTATGAATTACGAATCGCAACTAAAAGAACACCTAAAACAAATCACAAAGCCCAACGCCGCCCTAATCCAATACGCCCAAGAACGGGAAGACGCACTGGCCAAACCGCGTGGTTCTCTGGGCCGTCTGGAGGATTGCGCCGTTCAAATGGCTGCCATTCAAAACACCTTTCAACCACGCTATGAAAACAAGCTCTTGGTAGTTTGCGCCGCTGACCACGGAGTCGTGGCAGAAGGTGTTGCCGTCCACCCCCAAAGCGTTACCCGCCAGCAGATTGCCAACTTCTCCCACGGCGGGGGAGCCATCACGGTTTTGGGTCGTCACGCCGGGGCCAAAGTTCGTCTTCTTGACGTGGGAGTCAATTACGATTTCCCCCCCTCCCCCAGCATTATCAATCGCAAAATTGCCCACGGCACCCAAAATATAGCCCAAGGCCCGGCCATGACCAGAGAAGAAGCCATTAAGAGCATTTTAGCCGGCCTTGAAACTGTGCTCAACGAACCGGCAGTTGATATTGTGGCGGCTGGCGAAATGGGCATTGGCAACACCACCCCCTCGGCGGCCATTTGCTCAGTTTTAGCCAACTTGACTCCTGAGGAAGCCACGGGCATCGGGGCCGGGTTAGACCCGGGTAAGCTCCCGCACAAAGCCGAAGTCGTGCGCCGCTCCATTGAAATAAACAAACCCGATCCTTCAGATGCCATTGACGTTTTGGCGAAAATTGGCGGCTTTGAAATCGGGGCCATGGTGGGAGTCTATTTAGGAGGAGCCATTCGCCGCTCCGCTATCATTATAGACGGTTTCATTGCCGGAGCAGCAGCTTTACTGGCAGAAAAGCTCGTCCCCGCCATACGCTCTTATTATTTCGCCGGGCATTGCTCGAAGGAAAAAGCCCACCGGGCCACCTTGGATTATTTGGGCCTGAAACCCTTGGTAGACTTAGATATGCGCTTGGGTGAAGGCAGTGGAGCAGCTGTGGCCATGTTCACTTTGGAATGTGCCGCCGCTCACTTTAATGAAATGAAAACCCTGGCTGATGCCATGGTTTGCGACACAGTGGAGATTGAAGAGGCCAAGGCGGCCGCCCAAGAGTTACTTTAAACAAGCTTTTAAGGAAGCACTGATTTAGTAACATTTCCTTAAATAGATGCTGATTTATTTTATCACAGAATAAATCAACCGTTCCTTAAAGCGGTGCCGGAAAATACTTTTTTTCTGCGCCGCTTTAAATGTGTTATAATCTCCTTAATGTGAATTTAAAAAAACACTGATTAATCAGCATTTTCTTAAAGGAGTTTATATAGTGATGAAGTTTTATATTGTGCGGCTTTTGATTGAAGCCGGTTTATTATTCCACCTTTTTTGGCGTTTGCGTCTGGCTTGGGGTGGGGGGCGCTGGCAATGGCCGGTGGTGGCTCTTTTGCTCTTTGTGATGTTTTCCCTGTGGGGCTGGCGCAACTTGAGCCTTCCGGCAGGGCTCCATTCTTTTCTGGGTGATTTCGGGCCACTTGCTTTAAGTTATTTAATTTTCTTTTTTCTCATCTCTTTTGGGCTAGATTTACTCCGCCTGGCCATTGGCCTTTTGGGAAGCATCAGCGGCCACTCTTGGTGGAAACTTCTGGCCGCTGCCAAAAGTGTGCCCTTGGCCCTCATTCTCACCTTCGCAATTGTGGGCTACTCATACTACCAAGTTCATCACCCTAAAATAGTTGAAATTGAAATAGCGTCCGCTGATTTACCTGATTCTCTGGATGGCTTGCGCCTTGTGCATCTGACCGACATTCACATCAGCCAGATATACGGCACCGAAGATTTGAAGCAGCTGGCCACTTTAGTGAACCAAATAGACGCCGATATTTTGCTATTTACCGGTGATATGCTAGACCGAGGAGCCACCGATCTGGCCTCGGCCGCCCAAGTTCTCAAAACCATGATACCACCTTTAGGAGCTTATGCCATTTTAGGCAACCACGAAGCTTATTATGGGGAAAAGGTTGCCGTAGAATTCTTCCACGCCGCCGGGTGGCACCTTTTGCGGGGAGAAGCCAAGCTGGTGAACAATGATTTAGTCGTGGTTGGGGTTGATGATGAAGTTTTTGGGCGCGGCACCATTAACGAAGCGGGCGAGTTGTTACGCACCAACAGTGACGACGGTCGCCGCTTTGCTCTTTTACTAAAACATCGGCCTTCATTGGCTCCCAACAGTGCCGGGGCTTTTGATTTACAGCTTTCAGGCCACACCCACGGAGGACAAATTTGGCCGGCTCACTATTTAGCCAAACGGGCAAACAGTGGAATGCTTTACGGGCTTTACGATGTGCCGGAAGGCGGAAAGATTTACGTCAGTCGGGGGGCCGGTTTCTGGGGTTTTCCGGTGCGCTTTTTGGCTCCCCCTGACATTACTGTTATTGAGTTAACCAAATAAGCCAGCCGGCAGGGCCGGCGGCCTACGCCGATGCCGCTTGGCCCAAAGGGCCAAGCTTACTATATTAGCTAGCAAGTTACTTTATTCTCCGAGTAGTAGCTTTAAAGAGGAGCAAGAATAAAATAGCCCCTATTCGGAAACAAATGCTACTTCCTCTGCTTGAAGTGAGCGAAGCGACGTCGGAGTTGTGAGGCGGCCCAGCCGCCTGCTATGAATAGAAAAAAAGTGGCATTAGTTTCTATATAGAAGCTAATGCCACTTTCTATTTTGTTCTCAAAATAACTACTCGGATCAGCACCCGTCTTAGTTACTTCATTAACGGAATTTATTTCACAACTTTGAATTCACCGGTGGCAATTTCTTTCGGATAAACGATGTTGAAAGTGCCGTCAGCATTGTATTGCAAAACAGGTAAGAACCAGGCATCGGTGCCGACGATCATATCTGGCACTGATTCAGGGGAGAATTTATAGGCAGAGTTAACCACAGCGCCATCTTCTTTTTGGGTAAATTGAAGTTGGCCGGTGTGAACTTCTTCCATAACTATTTTTTGAATAGTTTCGCTGTCTAAAGTGCCGTATTTTTCCAAAGCACGGTCAAAAATCTTGATGCCGTAACGGGTCAAATCGTAAGCCAAACCACCGGTGGCACCGGGTTTGTTGCCAAACTCTTTTTCAAATTTTTCAGCCCACTCTTTGGCTTCAGGGGTGGCCAATTGAGGAATCATGTCGAGCATGCCGTCGCCCAAAGGCCCGGTGAGTTCGTGCCAGTTGCCAACCCAACCAATGCCGTCGGCAATAACAACGGTGTCCATTTGCAGTTCTTTAATTTGTTTAACCAAAGCACCCATGGCCGGATATTGAGTGGTACCAGCCAAAAGACGAACGTTTTGGGATTTCAAACGAGAAAGCATGCTGTAGAAATCGGTTTGAGTGGTGGGGAAATAATCTTCAGCGACAATCTTCCAACCGTTTTTCTCAAACACTTCACGCATGGCCGAACCACAGCTGCGACCCCAGTCGGAATCTTCACCATAAATAGCCATGATTTTTTCTTCGGGAGCGATTTTCAAGGTGCCGTCTTTGATGGCGCCTTCAATGGCATCGCTATAGTAAACCATTAATTTACCGGGGATAGGCCAGCTTTTGGTGCTCCAGTAAGCGTATTTCTCAGGATCAGTGGCGTATTTCTCATTAACTGTCACCGCACTACCGGTGCCGAAGAGATGAGGAATCTTGAATTTGGAGACCAAATCCATGGTGGCAACCGCAGTGGAGCTGCCCCAGTTATGCAAACCAACTTGAACGCCTTTTTGTTCAATAGCTTCAGAATAGGCGTTGATGCCGCGAGTGGGGTCGTATTGGCAATCAATCCAAACCAACTCAACGTTGTAGTCACCAATTTTATAGCCAATTTCTTCGAAAGCCATCATGGTGGAGTTTTTAAACTCTTGGCCAACCAAAGCTTGAGCACCAGTCAGAGGGCCATAGACGCCAACTTTTAAAGTTTTTTCTTGCGCAAAAGCAAAGCTTGCGGGCAAAAGTAAAAGCCCCATAATTAACGCAAGTAATTTTCCCTTCATCATAAGAACATCGCCTCCAGAAAATTGAGAGTTGAAATTTGGCTTCACACCGAGGTTTTGTTATACTAAAACACTTTGCAAATTAAATGTTTTAGTAAATAACTACCCACTTTGCAAAAGCCAGCCTGTTTATCCACGACATGTGGATTGAAAAATAATATTTGTTTCAATCTAGCCCAAGGTCGTGCTAATTGTCAACAATAAAAAAAATTTTATTTACATGCTCTTTACAAAATATTTATTTTCCGCCGAGAAATGTCGCAAAAATAACATCAGCTCTGGGAAGGGAAATATTTATTTTTAAGAGCAACAAATGGTCACCAAAGTTACCACGCAGCCTTGAGATGAATATTTATTGTTAATTTTATTACAAATATTCACCTATAACTTCTTTCAGCTCACCCTTTTGGGGAGATTTAGCAAGCAGCACAAATTGTCAACAATAAAAAAAATACTATTTACCATTGACAAGCCCGGGGATTTTTATTTATTATAGGAAACGCTAATTAATTAGCGTTTCCTTACAACGGAGGCAACTTTGCCTCCGTTGTCGCAGCCGAAAGGAGAGGAAAACCCATGGTTTTCCGTCCCGAAGGGCTCATGTGAGGCGTGCGTGCCTTGCTGATTTATTTTGCAAGCAGAATAAATCAGCGTTTTCTATAATACCACGCAACGAAAAATTGCATAACTTTATTTCCTAAATTCATTTGCAAACCAGGGGCATAGCCCCTAATTGCACCGAAAAAGAGAGGTCACCATGTTAGACAAATCTCAAGTTATAGCCGAAGCCAAAGCATATTTTGGTTCTTCTGACCATTGGCGTCGTCTGTTGGCCTTTGAAGCTGCCGATACCGATCCCCAATGCTCTCACCTTCACTCTTACGTCGACACCAGCATCTACCCTTACGATTTGGAAAAGATCATCACTGGTTACCTCGAACGCCTCGGCTGGCCTTCGGCCCGCAAAATTGATCATTTAGCCACCGGCCCCGGCGGCGGCAGCCTTCACGGCATTGAGCCCCAAGGCAAAGCTCACTTTGATTACCAATGGTTCTACAACCCCGAAGTTGGCCTCAAACCCCACGAAGGTGGTGAATCAGGTTGTAACCTTTTGGCTTGGAACCGCGCTTATATTGAACAGTTCTATTCTCAATTTGATTTCCGCCCCGTTGGCCCGGCCGAAGAAGCCGCTTTGGAAGAATATTTCAAATCTGACCACTGGCTCAAAGGCTTGGAATATCCCACCCAACCCGGCGTCTGCCACCACCACATCAACACCCACGCCGGTGTTCACCCCGACTACATTCAAAAATACGCCGAAGCTTCCCTGAAAAAAGAAGGCTTCGAACTTTACTATACCTGCCCCAACGTCTTCATGCTCAATGGCAGCTATACCGGCAAACTCGTTTTCATGAGCAAAAACCCGGAGGTTGTCTTCGACATCACTTGGCTCTTTGACCCCAAAGTTATAATTGAGCCCGCTTGGGAAAAATGGTTCCGCGGCGAAGTTCCCGGCTATGACTTTTGGAAAACCGACCTTTTAGATCAAGCTTTGGATGCCGAATTCATCCGTTTGTCTGACAGCGAAATTAAGGAAATCTTAGATTCCTGCGTTTACCCCAAAATATGATTAATCAGGGCCGCTTTGCCCAAATAAAGCGGCCTTCTTTTTATTTGGAAATAAACTAATAAAAGCTAAATTTTATAACAAGTTATAAGGAAGAACAATGTCCATTCCCCAAAATATGAAAGCCTTGGTCAAAACCGCCGCCGGTTACGACAACATGGAACTAAGACAAATTCCCGTGCCGGAAATAGCTGATAACGAAGTTCTCATCAAAAGCGAAATCGGGCCCATTGGCTCTGACGTGCGCGTCTATAAAGGCGACCCGGTTATGTGTCGCTCTTTGCGCTTGCCCGTGGCGTTGGGCTCGGAAAACGCCGGGACAATTGTGCGTGTTGGTAAATCTGTGGTTGGCTTTAAAGAAGGTGACCGCGTTTTATCTGAGTTGGTTTATTCCTCTTGCCAAGCTTGCTACTGGTGCCACACCGGCCAATATTCCCGCTGTGGTAAAGCCATTATTTTAGGCCGCGGAGTCGACGGCTCTTTTGCTGAATACTACAAAGCCAACTCCCGCTTTCTCCACCGGATTCCCGATGGCTTGAGCATTGAAAAAGCTGCCATGACCGAAGATTTGGGTGTTTGCATCTCAGCTTTCGATCAATACGGCACCTTCCGTGTGGAAGACAAAGTGGCCATTTTCGGCCCCGGCCCCATGGGTGCTTTGAGCTTGATGCTGGCCAAAAAAGCCGGCGTTGGCCACACTGTTATGGCCGGTCTTTCCAGTGACCAAAGCCGTTTAGATCTCTGCACCACTTTGGGCTCTGATTTAAACGTCTGCTTAGACAAAGAAAACTTTGAAGAAATCAGCAAAAACGTCACCAACGAAAATGGTTATGATGTTGTTGTTTTGGCAGCCGGGGCAGCTTCTGCTGTGGAGTTGGCTTTGAAAACCATTGCCAAAAACGGCCGTTTAATTGTCATTGGCGTGCCCGGCGACGACATCACCGTTCCCTGGCACCTCTTAGTGCAAAAAACCATCACCATTAACAGCACCTGGGGTGCTTCCAGATGGCAAGATTGGGAAAAAGCCCTCAACTGCATTGCCACCGGTTCCATTCCGGCTGAAAAAATCATCACCCACACTTTCCCCTTGGAAAGCTGGGAAGAAAGCTTTAAAGCTTTTGATTCAGCCCAAGCCTGTAAAGTTATGTTGACGATTTAAGGGAATGCGAGGCGGCCATTATTTTGGTCGCCTCGCATTTCTTTAAATTTTTCGCCCCAAACATTTTTTGCCCCAAAATATGAGGAGCTGGCTTTGTGTTTGAAAATATTCTAGAAACTAAAAACCTCACAAAACGCTTTGGTGGCTTAACAGCTGTTAACGATGTTTCATTAACCGTTAGAGCCGGCGAAATTGTTGGCTTAATCGGCCCCAATGGCGCCGGGAAAACAACCTTGATTAACGCCATGAGCGGCCTTAATCCCCCAACTTCGGGCACTGTTATTTTCCAAAGTGAAGACGTCACCGGCTTCAGCCCGGAGAAAATGTGTCACTTAGGCCTGTCTCGCACTTTCCAAATCCCCAGACCCTTTCCCAACCTCACGGTTTTGGAAACCGTCAAGGTCGCCGCCATTTTCGGGGGGCACCACCGGGGCAAAGATGTTGTTGATTACTGTGCCCATCTCCTTGAAATAGTTGAGTTTCCCCTTCCGATAAATACTGTTTGCAACAAATTGAACACAGTGCAGTTAAAGCGTCTTGATTTAGCTCGCGCTTTGGCCAGTAATCCCAAACTTTTGTTTTTAGACGAAATGGCCTCCGGCCTTACCGAAGGCGAATTGCACGATATTATTGAGCTAATCGTAAAAATCAAAAATATGGGCATCAGCATTTTAATTATCGAACACATTATGAAGCTCATTATGAATGTGTGTGAACGGCTGATTGTTATTTGTTTTGGCGAGAAAATTGCCGAAGGGCCGGTTCGGGAAGTGGTGAGCGACCCGCAAGTTATTAAGGTCTATTTAGGTGCTGCACCTGAATAATTTTTTTTGTAACTGTTGGCACTTTTAAACTAACGGAGTTTACAAATGATCCTTGAGGTTAAGAATCTTAATGCAGGCTACGGCTTTTTGCAAGTTTTGCGCGATATAAGCTTTGAAATAGATGAAGGTGAATATGTGTGTTTAATCGGCCCCAATGGCGCCGGAAAGAGCACCGTTTTGCGGGCCATTGGCGGCATTATCGCCCCCATTTCAGGCCAGATCTTTTTCAACCAAAAAGAAGTTAAAAAGTTTAATGCCGCCGAACTCGGCATCAGCTATATTTCGGAAGAAATGAACTTATTCACCAACATGACGGTGCATGAGAATTTGCTTTTAGGCGCTTATTTATTGAAC
Organism: uncultured Thermodesulfobacteriota bacterium; assembly: GCA_964368195.1. GTDB lineage: Bacteria > Desulfobacterota > Desulfarculia > Adiutricales > Adiutricaceae > Adiutrix. The sequence continues at coordinate 15,145 of CAYJAF010000035.1, read as the reverse complement.
GACAAAGATAAAATCCAAAAGCGCATGGAGTTTATCTATGATTTCTTCCCCCGTTTGGCCGAGCGCAAAAAGCAATTTGCCGGAACCATGAGCGGTGGGGAACGTAAGCTCTTGGCCATTGGACGCGGCCTCATGAGCTACCCCAAAATGATGTTGGTGGACGAGCCCTCCTTTGGTTTGGCACCGCAAATGACCGACACGGTTTTTGCCGCTTTAAAGCATTTGAATACCGAGCAAAAAATGACAATCCTTTTGGTGGAACAAAACGTGACTCAGACTCTGGCCGAAACTACCCGCGGCTATGTTTTAGAGCACGGAACAATCACCATGGCCGATTCCAGCTCAGCGCTGGCCGGTAATGAACACGTCAGGAAAGCTTATTTAGGCGTTTGATATATGGTTCATTTACTTTGCTTCAATTCACTTTGCAAGTAAACAAAGATTCAAATCAACCAACTTATTTAAATTCGTCTAAATTTTAACAAGGAGAGAGGCCGAGATGAAAGAGCAAGGCATTTTAAAATTCCTAAAACCATTAACTTCGGTTGGGGGTATCATTGTTATCCTCACCTTACTTGCGGTTTGCTGGGCGACCTATACCCGCGGGCCCTATATTTTAGTCAATATTTTAATCACCTCCGGGATGCTTTCCATGGTGGCCTTGGGCTTATCATTAATCTTTGGTGTGATGAATATCGGGATGTTTGCCCACGGTGAATTTTTTATGATCGGCACCTTGGTGGCCTATTACTTCATCACTCCGGTAAAGGCGGCTCTGTTGGGTTCCGGCTCGGAGTTTTTAATTATGACGGCACCACTCATTGGCCTTGTTTTGGCTTTCGGGGCCGGGGCCGCAGCCGGTATAGCAGTTGAATTTCTGGCTTTCCGGCCCTTACGCAAACGAAACCGCGACAACTGGGTCATGAATACCTTCCTTGTCACTTTAGGCATCTCAATTATTTTAGTCAACGCCCATATGCTCTTTTTCGGCACCCAGTTCAAAGGTATTTTGAACTATTGGAGTGCTCCGCCCATCAATCTCTTTGGCGTTTATATCTCCATCGACCGCATTGTGTCTTTGAGCGTTAGTGTCGTTGCCGTCATCGCCTTTTGGCTCTTTATGCAATATACCAAATTGGGTCGTTCCATCAGGGCCGTCAGCCAAGACGAAACAGGGGCCATTATGGTGGGCATTCCCATGGAAAAAATAATGCTCCTCACCATGGCTTTGGCCTGCGGTTTGGCGAGCTTGGCCGGGTCATCTCTTTTGTTTATGTATCCTTCCTACCCCATGGTTGGCATGGAACCGCTTTATTTATCGTGGTTTGTGGTTATTTTGGTTGGTTTGGGAAACACCATCGGCACTCTCATCGGCGCTTTTCTCATGGCCACTTTCAAAGCTCTCACCACCGAATATGTGGGGGCAGGTTGGGATCACGTGGTGCCCACGGCTTTTATTCTCTTAATTCTCATTTTTAAGCCCAGTGGTATTTTCGGCTCGAAAGTGCGTAGTGTTCTCGATCAATAATAGTGTGATTAATCTCTGCGCTTCCAACACTTTTCGCACCAAGCACCGAATAATATTTTTGAATTCAAAGCATAAGGAAGAAACATGGACAATTCTCCCTCCAAAATAATTCAAGTTCTAGATAAAGCCAGCTTAACCCCTTTAGGTTTCTTAGGCTTAGCCTTCTTATTCCTAATTCCGTTTATCCCGGGGTTAAATTCGGAATTCTTGCTCCGTTGGTTAATTGTGGCGGCCTTTTTGGGCGCCGCCTCCATCGCCTTTGATTTTAGCTCCGGCTATATCAACGTCGTGAACTTTGGCTTTATGGCCATCGCTGGGGTGGGCGGTTATGCCTCGGCCATTTTCACCAGTAAATATGGCCTCTCCCCTTTCTTTGGCTTAGTTGCCGCCGCTGTTATCGCCGGATTTTTGGGATTTCTCTTGGGCATCATCTCTTTGCGCTTAAGGGGCATCTTTGCCGCTTGTCTCCTTTGGTTTGCCGGGCTGGCCCTCATGGGCTTGGCCACGAAAATGGTTTGGCTCACCCGAGGCCCCCTTGGTTTAACCGTGGAGAGAATGTTCGGCACCGGAAATACTCCCTACCTTTACACCATTTTGACTATCATGATTGTCTTTTACGTCATCAGTCAAACCATGGTCAGAGGTAACATGGGTCTGGCCTTTAAAGCCATTGGCCAAAACATGGATGCCGCCCGAACCTCCGGAGTCAGCCCCTTGTTTTTCCGATTAACTAACTTCACCATATCGTGCGCCATGGCCGGGGTTTTGGGCTGTTTCTACGCCCATTACTACGGCATTTTAACCCCGGAAGTCATGCACACCAACAAGACCATTGAAGTTCTGGTCATCAGCTTCATTGGCGGACGCGGCACCATTTGGGGCGGGGCAGCAGTGGCCTTCCCTTTTCAAATTGCCATGGAATATTTGCGCTCGAATTTAGCTGAATACCCGGGGATCAACTTGATCATCTACGGCGTGTTTTTAGTTTGCATCATGATTTACTATCCCGGTGGTCTGGCTTCAGCTTACTATTATTTAGTAAAGAAATTCGAGCACAACGCCTTTATCAGCTTCATGTGTGGCCGCAAAGCAGTTGTCAAATCAGAGTGATTTTAGATGAAATTACTTTCCTGACTGTCAATTTCGGCCAAGCACTTGCCATTAAGTTAAGTACGCTTTTAAAAAATTAACATTACTAATGTCAATTTAAAATACTATACAGCCCTAAACATAAGGGAAAGGACGCTCCCTTCCCCTTACTTGGGCTAAAAAATAACTTGCATCTTTTTAGGAGTTTTCAATGAAAAACTTTCAATACGCCCTCCCCACTTTTTCCCCTGAGGAATTGCAGAAACTACACCAAGCCACCCTTTCTATTTTAGAAAATGTTGGCGTGGTCTTCCACCACGACGAAGCTTTGGAGATTTTCACCAAGCACGGCTTTAAGACATCCGACCGCCGAGTTTTCATGACCGAAAAACAGCTCATGGATGCGCTGGCCACTGCTCCTGCGCAATTTAAAGTCTTGGCTCGCGATCCTGAACATTCCGTGACCTTTGGCGACGGCTCATTAATCTTGACCCCCGGCTTTGCCGCTCCCTTTATGGCTGACGACAACGGCGACCAACGCCCCGGCACCTTAAAAGACCAAATTGACTTCATCAAACTGGTTCAGAGCTCAGACACCATTGACTTCAACAACTGCCTGATGATGCAACCCCAAGAGCTTGCGCCGCAAACAGTTGGAGCAGAACTCCTCTTGGCCTGTATGGAATACAGCTCCAAGCCTTTAATGTCTTCGGCGGCCTCTAAGCTTGAGGCCGACCAGTGCTTGGAAATGCTGAGAGTTTTGTGGGGCGACCAGATGGATAAAGATTACGTTTGCCTCTCCTCCGGCATCAGCCCTCTTTCGCCGCTTCAATACTCCCAAGAGATGCTCGAAGGCGTCCTGGCCTACGCTCGGGCCAAACAGCCCTTGGAATTCGGGGCTCTGGTCATGTCCGGCTCAACAGGGCCCATCACTTTGGCCGGGACTCTAATTCAACAAAGTGCCGAACTTTTAGCCGGTATTGTCCTGGCTCAATTAATTAGCCCGGGGCTGGCTTGCATTTACGGCGGCACCTCTTTGGCCGTGGATTTAAAAAGCGGCTTTGGCTCTTGCGGCGCGCCGGAATTTGCACTACTCCAATGGGGCACCGTCCAATTGGGTAAATTCTACAACCTCCCCACTCGCTCTTCCGGCGGTCTGGCCGATTCCCACGTGCCTGACATTCAAGCAGGTGTTGAAACTTGCCAAAACTTGTGGGCTGCGGCCATTGGCGGCGCCGATTTCATGCGCCATGCCTGTGGCATCATCTCTTCTTACATGGCAATGAATTTTAATAAATTTTTAGTGGACGAAGAAATTTGCCGTCGTTTGAAATATTTACGTAAAGGGATTGAAGTCAGTGACGAAACCTTGATGCTAAAAGCCATTGGTGAAGTTGCTTCCAAAAGCTCCAACTATTTAATCCACCCCTCAACTTTAAAAAAATGCCGCACGGCCTTTAGCCCTCCGGGACTTTTCCCCCGCTTGACTTTAGAGGCTTGGCAAAACCAGAACCGTCCTGACTTCGGTCAAGTTGCCGCTCGCGAGCTCACCAAACGCCTGGAGAGTTACGAAAAACCGGACTTAGACACCTCGACCGTTAGCGGCCTTAAAAAGATTGTTGAAAAATATAGCTAAAAATATTGATAACATAGGCATTTAGGAGCATTTCAGATGAATGATACAAACTCCCTAATCGGAGCAGATAGAATAAAAAACTACGCCGAACTGGCCGCCGCCGGAGACAAAACAACCCGCGGCCAAGTTCTGGAAGTTTTGACCGAAACACTGGCGATTTTAGATTCAGACAGCGTCATCGAACGTTGTCTTTCCCTAGACGGCGACACCCTCAAAATTGGCAACTCATCTTGGGATCTGAGCCAAAAGAAAAACATTTACGTCATTGGGGCGGGCAAAGCGTGTAACTCCATGGCCAGAGCCTTAAATCGCCTTTTAGGCAGCCGCATCACCGACGGCATTGGCATTGTGAAGATTCTTGACCCGGAAGATGATTTAGAATATATCCGCATCTATAAAGGCGGGCACCCTATCCCTAACGAAGAGGGCTACGAGGCCAGCCTTAAAATTATTGAACTGGTCGACAAAGCCGGGCCCGATGACCTCTTCATCAGCCTCTTTAGCGGCGGTTGCACAGCTCAAATGAGCCTGCCTTTGCCCGGCATCACCTTGGAAGATGAAAAGGCCGTTTCCAAAATCATGCTCAACGCCGGTTGCCGCATCATGGAAACCAACGCCGTGCGGCGACACATTTCCCAAGTAAACGGCGGACGCCTGGCCATGCGCATTTTAGGGCGCGGAGCTGAACTCATAAACTTAATTTTGTGGGACGCCGTTGGTGGCGACGTGGTTTCAAACTTAGAGCACCCGGTGGAATTCGGCTCCGGATCACCCTTCGCCCCGGATAACACCACCGTGGAAGACGCCAACCGGGCCATTCACAAATATAATTTGCAAAATGTCCTCCCGCAAAGTGTGGTCTCATATTTGGCCTCAGGGAAACCGGAAGTGGAAACACCTAAATCTCTTCCCGGGCGACTCACTCACTTTGTGCTTCAAGTGCCTTCGGATTCCACTTTGACGGCTCAAAACATTTGCACCAAAAAGAATATCCCCAGCTACGTCTTAACAAACCAATTTGAAGGCGAAAGCCGCGAAGCTGGCATCTTTTTAGCTACCATAGCCAAAGAAATTGCCGTAGGCGGCCAACCTTTCACCGCCCCTTGCTTTTTGCTTTTAGCCGGCGAAAGCACCGTCAGAGTTGGCGATTCCACCCACAAAGGCGGCCCCAACCAAGAATTGGCCCTGAGTTTTGCTCGCGAAATCGACGGCCACAAGGGCATCTGCCTGGCCTCCATTGGCACCGACGGCACCGACGGCCCCACTCCTTTGGCCGGGGGCCTAGCCGATGGCCAATCGGCATCCATTGCTCGGGCTAACGGAATTGATATGGATTTAGCCCTTGAAGAGCACGCCGCCTATAACGCCTCGGTAGCCATGAATGGCGGCATTATCACCGGCAACACCGGCACAAACCTTTGCGATTTAATTTTAGTTTATATCGCCGAACAAAAATAAAAGGCTTTCCAAATAAGTTGAAATTTTTTCAGAACAAAGTGAGTACTTATATGAGTAACGATATTATCCGTCAGGTAAAAGCCCGAGAACTCTTAGACAGCAAAGGGCGCCCCATGATTGAAGTGGAAGTCACTTGCGCCGATGGCGCCATGGGGAGCGGAGCCGCCCCTTGCGGCACCACCGTGGGGAGTCACGAAGGCTTTGTCTTGCGTGATGGCGACGCCGCCCGCTTTAACGGTCTTGGCACCCAAAAAGCCGTTCAGCTGGTGGAAACAAGCATCGCCCCGGCTTTAATCGGCCAAGCGGCCACTTGCCAAGAGGGTATTGACTCCATTCTTTGCGAGCTCGATGGCACCGTGCTCAAATCCAAATTAGGGGCCAACACCGTCTATAGCGTTTCCATTGCGGTGGCGCGGGCGGCGGCAGCCAGCCTCGGCATTCCGCTCTATGAGCACTTCAAAGCGCCGGCCAAGCCTCTCCTTCCCTACCCTTTACTCAACATCATCAACGGTGGGGAATATGGCGATATAAATTGCGCCGTTCAAGAATTCATGACTTTCCCTCTGCACAAAGAGAGCTTTGCCGAGTGTTACCGTAAACAGGTGGAAATTTTCTATGCCGCCGGTAAAGTGATTAAAAAACGGGGCAAGAATCTCTATTTGGGCAACTCCATTGGTCACGCCGCCCCTTACACCAACACAGCCGACAACATCGAAGTCTTGCTTGAAGCAATTGCCTTGGCCGGTTATGAAGGCGAATTTGCCGTGGCCCTTGATTGTGCGGCCAACGAAATGTTCGCCGACAACACCTACCACCTTGACGGCAAAGCCCTGAGCCGCGACGAACTCATAGCTCACTGGCTTGATCTTGTAAAAAAATATCCCATTAAATACATTGAAGACCCCTTCTTTGAGGACGATTTCGCCGCCCACACAGCCTTGACCGCCCAAACCGACATCTTAGTCTGCGGTGACGACCTCATTGCCACCACCGCCGAAAGAGTCTTCAAAGCAGCCAGCGAAAAATCAGTTAACTGCATGGTCTTTAAACCAAACATGATAGGCACAGTCACTGAAGCCTTTGTCACCGCTGAAGCCGGGCGCAAATGCCAATATGACATGATCCCATCCATTCGTTCAGGTGGTGGCGTCGACGACCCCATCATTGATTTTTCTCTGGCCTTGGGGGCTCCCTTCATCAAGTGCGGCGGCCCGCGCTCAGGGGAGAGAATCGCTGTGCAAAACAAACTCCTGCGCCTTTCTGAAGAGTTTTCTGGGGGGAAACTTTTTTGAAAATTTTATACAGGTGAAGTTGCGTTAAAAAATGTAGGCCATGAGTGCTTGGTTCATTTCGCACTACCACCTGCAATAAATTCCCCCCAGCCCCCCCATCAAAAAACTTTTACGCGCGTGGGCTGAAGGACTCAATTACAGAAAAGTTACTCCGTAGAAGCCCGGGGAACCAGCAAATAAGACGCTTTTACCGTGGATTAAAGCTCACATCAATCTAATTTGAAAGAACATCATGAATTATACGGCGACCCAAGGAAAACTTTTCAGAACTTGACTGCAAAATTTAAGCCCTACTGTCTGAGCGCTAGCGAGTTGTAGGCTTAAATTGCAGGCAAGAGATGAAAAGTTCTTCCGTAGGAGCCCAAAAAATAACAAATTAGATTTCCGTGGATTAAAGCTTGCAAAAATATCTTTTTTAGCATAAAAAAGAAATGCACAAACAAGCTCACAAACCCAACTGAAATTATATTTCCCGAACTTGCCTTATTTTAAAAAATGCTCACAAGACTTTCACATTATTAAATGGTGGTTGGTTTATGTTTCAAGCTGAAAAAAAATACACTTTAAAAGATAAGGCTTTAACTCAAATTCGCACAGCCATTGCCAACGGCTGGTTGAAACCGGGCGACAGAGTTAATGAAGCTAAAATTGCCAGTGAAATGGGCATGAGCCGCTTTCCGGTGCGCGAGGCCATCACCTGTTTGCAAGGAGAAGGCCTCATGGTGGCCGTGCCCTTCAAAGGCACTTTCATCGCTCAACTCAACACCCAAAAAGATTTGGAAGATTTATATGGCATTCGCATGGCTTTAGAAGGCTTTGCCGTCAAGAGAATCATTCAAACACTTTCCCCTGAAAAGCTGACTATTTTAGATGAAACCTTAGAAGAACTTAAATCCATCACTCCTGATGGCCTTATGGATGCAGTCACCAAAGACTTAGAATTCCATGAAAAGATTTGCGAGCTCTCCGGGAACACCAAAATTTCCGAGCTTTGGAAAACCTCGAGCTTACAAATGCGCACTTATCTTATTTTAGATTTGCAAGCCTACGATGACCCTACCTTTTTATATAGCTCTCATAAAATAATTGTCGAGGCCATTAAGTTAAAAGATGAATCTTTGGCGGAAAAAGAAATTTGCGAAAACATCATGAGAGGGTTTGACAACGTAAAAAAGCGCTTAATCTCTCAGCAATAAAACCTACTTATTCATAATATTAAAAAAAAGCGAAAGGAATTACCCTTTCGCTTTTGTGTTCCACCCTTTTGGATGTGGTTTACTTTTGGCTGGCGGCCACGAGCTCTTTACTAACTCGCTCTTTAATGGCGGCCACTTCGGCTTTCACTTTATCATCAAGGGGCTTAACGGTGTGTGTGTTTAAGGTATCAACCACCTTTTGGCGGATACGTTGACGAATGTCAGTAGAGCCATTGTCGACCCATTTATTGTAAGCCTCACGAGTAAACAGAGAAGAGTTCCACCATTCAGCACGGAAGTTTTTCACCGTGTGAGCCACCCGCAAATAGTTGCCGCTGGGGCCAACTTTATTAACGGTATCCAACGCTAAATCTTTGGCGTTGACGGAGACTCCGGCCATGAAGCGATTAATCCAGCCGCCAAGTTCGTTAGCCAAGACCAACTGGTCAGGAGAACAGAGCATGGAAGCATCCATATAACCGGAGTCGTGAATCAAGTTATGACCGGCCAGAATTTGCGTAAACAAAGTAAAGGCGGCCTCAGCACCGGCTTGGGCATCTAAAACTTTAGCATCAGTGCCGCCGGCCAAACCCCAAGTGGGGAGCCCGAAACTTTGGGCCAATTGAGCGTGGGCGGCGTAAGCCAAGTTGGCGGCCGGGCCGCAAACGCCCATCAAACCATTGGTCATATCGAGTTCCACAAAGCTACCGGCCATAAAACAGCGGCAACCAGGTTTACGCAATTGAGCCAAAGTGATGGAGAAAAAGCTTTCAGCCAAAGCTTGAGCCAAACTCCCGGCAATGCTCATGGGTGAGGTGCCGCCGAATTGTTGGGCACCGCAAGTGAGCTGAGGTTGATCTAAATCGGCGCAGACAAACATTTTATCCACAATATCATTGGGGTAGAAAAGCGGAGTTATGGGCTCGGGATAAGCTATGGCAAAGGGACGCTCTTGGAGCTTATCAAGCCCCCCGGCCACGGCAGCCGCCATTTCAAAAACAGCTTCCGTGCCGCGCGGGGTATAGCCGCAAAAGACCATAGGTTTGGTGGTATTAGAAGTGGTAGTCTCAAACTCGTGGACTTCAATGGCTGCCCCCGGCACGTCTTGGCTGGAACCAAAGGGCATGACCCAATCGATGTGCTCTAAGGCATCGGCCAGGCGGGCACCGTTGGCGATGTCGGCAATGCGAGTTTCGTGGATCTCGCCGGTCATGGCGTCCACACAGCGGGGGCTGGCGGTGGAAGTGCCCAAATAAGAGCGGCGATTGGTCATTTCCAATGCCGGTTTGCCTTCCCGATTATAAATGCGGAAACCTTTGGGCGCAGTGACCAAAGCGGCTTGCACAATGTGACGAGGTAATTTAACTCGGTCGCCATTAATACGCGCCCCGGCCTGTTTTAACAGGGCCAAAGCCGCCGAATGCTCAATTTTAACGCCGGTTTCTTCCAAAATTAAATAAGCTGCTTGAGTGATTTCGTAAATTTGATCTTCGTTTAAAACGCTGAGAGCAGGTGATTGGTGCTCACAATAATTGGCAAAAAACATGAATTCTTCCTTTTTTAATAATCTTAAAAATTTATACTACATAAAAAACGCTAGTAAAAATACGTTTTTCATAATTTACTTCAAAGCAACACTTAATGCAATTTTTTTTTACCCGCCCAACTTCGAACGAAGTTCAAGCACTTTTTCATGTATTTGCTCAATAATCACTTTAAATTCAACATTACTTTTGCCGCTGGGGTCATCTAAACCCCAATTTTCCGAATATTGGTAAGGCAAAAACGGGCAACTCACAACCAAGCACCCTGTTCCTTCTTTCACGTCAATCTAATTTGATAGAACATTGTTAATTATGCGGCGACGGAGGAAAACTTTTCAGAACTTGACTGCGAAAATTTAAGTCCACTGTTTGAGCGTTAGCGAGCCCAGGGACTTAAATTGCAGGCAAGAGATGAAAAGTTACTCCGTAGGAGGCCCCCCGGCCCTGCCGGCCGAAAATTACTGGAAAAGTTGTCGCCCTTGTGGTAAACTGATATTTTGCTTTAGACTAGCTAGCTAATGGAGATAAAAAACAATGACCGTAAAAAGTCCCAAATCCTTTCAGGACGTGGTTTTGGCGCTCTCGCACTTCTGGGCTGAGCGTGGTTGCGCTTATATGCAGCCCTACGACATGGAAGTCGGGGCCGGAACCTTCGCCCCATACACCACCTTGCGTTGCCTCGGGCCGGAACCTTGGCGCACAGCTTATGTTCAACCATCCCGCCGCCCCACAGACGGCCGCTATGGTGAAAACCCCAACCGCTTGCAACACTACTACCAATTTCAAGTCATCTTAAAACCCTCGCCCCTCAACGCTCAAGAGCTCTATTTAGATAGCCTGCGCGCCCTCGGCTTGGATCCCTTAGATCACGATATCCGCTTTGTGGAAGACGATTGGGAATCGCCAACCTTAGGTGCTTGGGGCATTGGCTGGGAAGTGTGGCTAGACGGCATGGAAGTGACGCAATTTACCTATTTCCAACAAGTTGGCGGCATTGACCTGGCCCCCATTTCCGTGGAATTCACCTACGGCATTGAACGCTTGGTTATGTATTTGCAAGGCATAGACAACGTCTATGAACTGGATTGGAACGGCCATTTGCGTTATGGCGACGTACACCACCAAGGCGAAGTGGAATATTCCACCCACAATTTTGAAGTGGCCTCAGTGCCCATGCTCTTCCAACTATTTGATATGTATGAAGCCGAATCAATAAAGCTGGCAGAGGCGGGACTCGTCTTGCCATCATATGACTACTGCCTGAAATGCTCTCATACTTTCAACTTGTTAGACGCCCGCGGAGCTATTTCCGTCACCGAGCGGACTCGTTTCATTGGCCGAGTGAGGGCACTGGCGCGAGAAGTGGCAAAACTCTATGTGGCCCAAAGGGAATCAATGGGCTTCCCCTTGATGGGCCGTTGGGAGGGTAACCTGTGAGCACTGTTGATTTAATTTTAGAACTTGGGGTGGAGGAAATTCCGGCCAGCTATTTGGCTCCGGCCGTGAGTTTCTTGGAAGAAAAACTGACCAAATCTTTGAGCGATGCCCGCTTGCCTTTTGGCGAATTGAAAATTTGGGCCGCTCCCAGACGTTTGGCCTTCGGCCTTTGGGGCTTAACTCTTCAACAGCCCGATTTGGAAGAAGAAGTTGTCGGGCCGCCTTTGTCGGCCGCCTACGATCCCAACGGCAACCCCACGCGCGCCGCCAGCGGCTTTGCCGGCGGGCAAGGCGTTTCGGTGAGCGACCTCATCACAGTCACCACCGCTAAAGGTCAATATCTGGCCGTACACAAAAGCGTTAAAGGTCGCAGTGCCGCTGAAGTTTTAACCGAACTTCTGCCGGAGATTTTCGCCGCCCTCCCCTTCCCCAAAACAATGCGTTGGGGCACGGGACAATACACCTTTGTGCGTCCTGTCCACTGGTTATTGGCTGTTTTGGGCGAAGAGATTCTGCCCATCACCTTCGCCGGTATAAAGGCCGGGAAAGTCAGCTATGGACACCGCTTTTTAAGCCCGGGAGCCGTCTTGATCACCTCCCCGAACGAATATGAAAGCCGTTTGGCCGAAGCCCACGTTCACGTTGATTTTAACAAACGATGCCAAATGGTTAGCCAAGAAATCACCAGAGTAATCGAAGAGAGCTCTTCCGATTTACAACTGGTGGCCGATGATGAATTAATTGAGGAAGTGGCCAACTTACTGGAAGAGCCGGTGGCCATTTTAGGGCATTTTGACAGTAATTTCTTAGAATTGCCTTTGGCAGTGGCCACCACCGCCATGAAAGAGCATCAACGCTATTTCGCCCTCACTGATTCCCAAGGCCGCTTGGCCCCTTATTTCATTGCCATAAATAACACCCGAGCGCGCGACATGAACGTGGTGCGCAAAGGCCACGAAAGAGTCTTGCGAGCTCGCCTGGAAGACGCCCGTTTTTATTTCACCGAAGATAAAAAACAAAAATTAGCCGACCGCACCGAAGAGCTAAAGGGAGTCACTTTCCACCATTTGCTCGGTTCATCTTGGCAAAAAGTGGAACGATTCAGCGCCTTGGCCGCCCATTTCGGCCAAAGGGTTGTGCCCCAAAAGCTGGAGCCTTTAGCCCGCGCCGCAACACTGTGTAAGTGCGATCTCCTCACCGGGGTCGTGAAAGAATTCCCAACCCTCCAAGGCGTCATGGGTCGGGAATACGCCCGCTTCAACGGCGAAGACGCAGAAGTGTGCGACGCCATTTTAGAGCACTACTTGCCCATGCGAGCTGGCGGAAACTTGCCCAAATCAGCCATGGGAGCCGTGCTCAGCGTCTCAGACAAGCTTGATACCATTTGCGGTTGCTTTGCCGTAGGCCTCATTCCATCAGGTGCGGCCGACCCCTTTGCTTTACGCCGCGGAGCCTTGGGCATTATAAACATTTTCCTTGACCGCGGCTGGTGGGAATCGTTGGATGAATTGGTAGACCAAGCGCTCCTCGGTTTAGAACCTTGGGCCAAGCGCCCGGCCAAAGAGACCAAGGCAGCGGTGCTGGAATTCTTCAAAATCCGCCTCAAATTTCTTATGACTGCTCAAGGCTTAAGTGCTGACACAGCCGAAGCCGTGCTAGCTGTCTATAGTCAACCTTTGGGAGCCATGCTCCGAGCTCGGGCTTTGGAAGCTTTAAAGTGCCAAGAGGGCTTTAAAGACTTGGCCCAAGTTTTCAAACGAGTTGTTAATATCATTAAAAAATTCGGAGCCAAAGACGACTTTGAAGATTGGGGACGCCTCAGCTGTGAAGCTGAAAAAAACCTCTTCCAACAAGTGACCGCTGTGGAGAAAAAAGCCTCAGAACTCATTGCTGCCGGAGACATTGCAGTCTTATTGGCTGAAATCGCCTCCTTGCGCCCGGCTGTGGATAACTTCTTCGACCAAGTCTTAGTAGACGACCCCCAACGGGAAGTCAAAGAAGCCCGCATTGCTCTATTATCACGCACAGGGCGGCTCTTTGAGCAAATCGCCGACTTCTCCCGCCTCAGCACTACTTGATTTTTTGGGGGAAAACTTTTTTGAAAAAAAGTTTTCCCCCAACCCCCCTTTCAAAAAACTTTTACGGGCGGTGGCCTATGAAGTTGGCTCCTTTGCTTTTTACTTCGTAAAAAGTCGGAGCCAACTTCATAGGCCACCGCCGAAAACGTTATTTAAATGGGCTTGGTGTGAAATCTATTATTTAAAATATTTTACCCTAAAGACCTTTCAAAATTTGTGAATATCTTACAATTTTAAGTGAATAATATAATCGCCGCTGAAAAACGCCCAAAAGGAAGTTTTTCAGCGGCGACTAATTTAGTCGCCGCTGAAAAAAGCAGTAACAGCTAGCAATAATTGATGAAACAGCAAAAAATCAAGGGAAAAATATGCAAAGGAATTACGCCCTTTTTAGCAAAACCCGGTATATTTTTCTCGCGAAAATGCTGGTAGCGGCGGCTAAGGCGACTGCCGCCTGGCAGGCGCCCCGCAGGCGAAGCACCAGCCGGAATTCACTTCCGGCGGCCTTTTGCGAACGCAAAAGGGGTGCGAAAGCCAGCGTGTCTCGCTGAAAAACGACTGAAATGGAGTTTTTCAGCATCGACTAATTTAAAGAGAGGAAGAATTTATTTTGCGCTCAACTCTTCCACCTTTTTCTTAGCGTCTTCGTCGCCTCCATCGGCGGCTAATTTATACCAGCGGATGGCTTCTTCTAGATTTTTTTCAACGCCATCGCCATTTTCATACAAATACCCAAGGTTGAAGTAAGCCCCGATATTTTCCTTTTCAGCCGCCAATTTAAAGAGTTTAGCAGCCTCAACAGAATCGGCCTTGACACCATAGCCATTTAGATACATGAATCCCAAATTGCCTTGTGCCCGGTCATTTCCCTGGTCGGCAGATTTACGATACCAACTGGCAGCGGCAACATCGTCTTTGGCGACTCCCAAACCTTCACGATACATGAAGCCCAAATTGACCTGGCCAGTGTCATCGCCTTGTTCGGCAGCTAAGCGGTAAAGGCGGGCGGCTTCCACCAAATCTTTTTCCACTCCCTCGCCGTTTTCATACATGACCCCCAAATTTATTTGGGCCCGAATGTTACCTTGTTCAACGGCTTTACGATACCAGCTGGCGGCAACGACATCATCTTCGTCAATGCCCAAGCCTTCGCCATACATAAAAGCCAAGTTAGCTTGCGCAATGGGGTCACCTTGCTCGGCGGAGGCCCGATACAAACGAATGGCCTCAGCTAAATTTTTCTCCACGCCTTGGCCATTTTCATACAAAATACCCAAGTTTACTTGAGCTCGGGCATTACCTTGCTCAGCAGCTTTATTATACCAACGGATAGCCTCAGCTAAATTTGCATCAACGCCCAAGCCATATTCATACAAAAAACCCAAGTTGGTTTGCCCGGTGGGATCGCCTTGTTCAGCGGCAAGTCTATAGAAACGAAGGGCTTCTGCTAAATTCTTTTCAATGCCTTCGCCATTTTCATACATAACCCCCAAGTTTACTTGAGCATCAGCATCTCCCTGCTCAGCCGCTTTGCGATACCAATTAAAAGCTTCAAGGTTATTTTCCTCCATACCATCGCCATTGTCATACATCAAAGCTACGGAGAATTGAGCGGGGGCGTAACCATCTTCAGCGAGTTCTTTAAAAAGCTTAAAAGCCTCTGCCAAATTCCCGGCCTCTCTGACTTCCAAGGCTTTATCAAAAAGAGCTTCGGGAGTTTCAGGTGCCTGAGCAGCTTCAGGAGCCTGAGCAGCTTCGGGAGCCTGAGAAGTTTCAGAAGCCTGAGAAGTTTCAGGAGCCTGAGAAGTTTCAGAAGCCTGAGAAGTTTCAGGAGCCTGAGAAGTTTCAGAAGCCTGAGCAGCTTCAGGAGCTTCATTGGCCCAAAGG
>CAYJAF010000034.1:0-25155 GCA_964368195.1 uncultured Thermodesulfobacteriota bacterium | reverse complement strand
CAAGCTCATCCTTCGCGATATAACTCGAAAATTCATTTTATGTAAACACACTCTAGTCGTAATCGGGGTCGTGGCCGGTTTTAACTATTTCAGGCGGACGGATGCTGGAATAGGAGCCGGCGTTATTGATAACATACCAAAGCTCGCCCTGTTTTTGCACCCAAACATTGCGGGCACTGTCTGCCCCTGAGCTCACCAGCCCAATGGTTGTGAAATCGCTTTCCACCCTTTTATATTTGATGGTGAGTCTGTAGTTATTCGGATTCATTTGGTAATTATTTTGAGGTGTTGCCCCGGAGGCAAAAGAGCGAAAAACATATTGGTAAGAGGGGTCTTTCAGCCTGGAAACAAAGGTGGCATAGCTCGATTTGGTCTCCCAACCTTTGTCAGTATACATAATGTAGCGGAGCATTTTCACGGCTTCTGTGCGGGTAGCAGGATCGATGAAGGCAAACACAGCATCGAAATACATCTTCACCGCTCCTTCCGGAGTGGTGGCGGCCGTTTGGCAACGCTCTTTGAATTCCGGCCATGTGCGGGGGAGGCCGTCCGCTGCCCAAACTGAATTTGCTGAAAATATTAGTATAAAAATAAAACTAGGAAGGGTGAGAATTTTCATGTTGACTCCAAGTTTTGGGCTAAATACCAAGCGGACGAATTAGCCGCCCGCTTGGCATCTGAAGTTCAGGGTTTTTGTTTAAGCCTCTTTTTAAGGAAATGCTGATTGATTAGCGTTTCCTTACCGTTGGCTCACTCTAACTGTTTCCGGCACCACGGCCAATTGTTCTTTAGTGAAGGCATCTTTCGAGACGATTAAAGACTTTAACTTAGGGAGCTTGGCCAGCGGAGCTAAATCAGTGATCCCTTTTGTTTTTAAGAGGTTAACTGAGCGCAGTTCGGGTAGGTTCGCCAGAGCTTGGAAATTGACAACCGAACATTTAGTGAGGTCTAAAGTTTCCAAAAGCGGTAAATCTTTAACGGTGGCCAGATCAATGGGCGCTTGGCCTTCGGCAAAATTGACTTCATCAAAATCAATCTCTTCCAATTTATTAAGCCCGGTGACGCTGAAATTTTGCACGGTTGATTTTTGAATATCCAAAGTAGTTAAGTTGGCTAGTTTGGCAAGAAAAGCGAGAGATACTGGGGTGTTATCGCCTTTGTTGTTGCCGATTAAAGTTAATTCGGTGAGCGTTGCCAAAGTCCCGATGGCTTCAAAATTCGTAACTCCTTTATTGTTGTCGAGAATTAATTTACTCAAGTTTTTAAGTGGCGTAAGGAAACTGAGGTCGCCCACCGGTTCTTTCATGCTCCATATTTTCAGGTAGCTAAGGTTGGGAGCATTGGCCAATGGGGTGTAATCAGTTACTTTTTCGGCAAAAACTCTGAGGTGCTGTAAATTCGGCATGTCTTGAATCCAAGCTAGCGAATCGAGAGCCGTAAGTCCGCCGTCAAGCACCTTCACTTGTTTCAAAGTGCCGAGGGTGGCAAAATCAGCTTTTTTTACGGCGTAATAGTCTATGTTTGCAAGTTTTGGTGCATTGGCCAGCGGGCTGAAATCTTTTAAAGTAGCACCGTAAAAATCCAAACTCTTTAAGGCGGGAAGTTTTGCTAGAGCGGAAAGGTCGTCGATGCTGCTATATTTAAAATCAATGACTGTCAAATTGGGCAGCGCTTGGGCCAGAGGCTCAAGGTCGGCCACTTTGATTTTATTCAGGGTGATCGAGGTAAGTTGGGGGAGAGAGGGAAGCCCTTGGGTGGAGGCGGCATCTATGGCTTCCAACATAATGCTTTTAAGGTTCGTGAGTTTAGACATCCAAGCTAAATCTTGCCCTTCGGCAGTATAGTCAAGGTCAAGAATCTGTAATTTGGTCAAATCTGCCAGAGGGCTTAAATCTTTCACGCCTTCGGCGTCCATAACGAAGGTGGTGAGCCCTTTAAGGGAGGCCAAGGGGGCGATATTGGTCAATTTTTTGCCTGAAATATTTACTTTTTGGGCGTTGGGAAAGTTTTGGGCAAAAATTTGTAAATCGTTATCGGAAACTTTGCTCAGTATAAAAACTATTTTCGCCAAATCAGCTTTCTTTTCCGCCAAAGCACCTTGGGCTTCGCTCGCCATTTCCGGGGTGACCGCCTCGTTAAAAGTGACTGCGGAAGATGCCACATTAAGCGATGGTTCGGCCCAAAGAGGCGTAGCGAATGAACAGGCTAAAGCCATTGATAAGAAAATGTTTTTAAGTTTCATGTCTGTAAACTCCTTTAAATAGTTAGACAAATACAGTTGGTTTAAAGCATTTACTTTAAAGCCGTTATTTAAAAACCTCGCGACGAGCCGCCCCCGCCGGAGGAACCGCCTCCGCCCCAAGATGAGCCTCCGCCGCCTCCGGAAGAGCTTCCCCAAGATGAATCATCATCGTCATCATCTGACGAGGAACTGCTGCCTTCAGAAAGTGCGGTTGCGTAAGCGATTAAAAAGGTAAAGGGCGCCACAACCCACATGAAGAAGCCTAAGAGCGAAAGAACAATGAGCACTAGCCAAGTGTTGCGAGAGAAGGCTTTGCTTCCTTGTTCTTGCAGTTTTTCCAAAGTGAGATCGTCTCCGATGGTGCTTTTGAGCTTGGCCAGTTGAGCTTTTTCTCTATTGGAGTAATTGTCTTGGGGCTGGGCGTTTATCACATATTTTTTATAGGCTGATTTAAGTCTGAAATATTTACCAAAGGTAGCACTTATTAAGACTGGACTGATGGCTGCCGCAAAAAAAAGTGCAATGGGAATAATAATCAGCAAAAGAAAGGCGCCGGAAATGAGAAACAAGATAGAATAAATGATGATTTTGTTTTTACATTGTTGTCGTTCAGCGCCAGAGGCTAGTTTGAATTTTTTAATGTAACCACTTAATTTGAAAAGGAAAAAAAAGCTGATAATAGAGCCGATAATTATCCAGAGACCAAGGAGGGTGACGGAGCCTTCTTCTTGGCTATCGGTTGAACTTTCTCCGCCTGTATTTTCCCGGGGGCTAAAAACAATTGGTTCCACAACATTAAGGTTTAAATCGTTTTGCGCCGCAATTTCTTTATAAAAAGCGTCGAAAGCATTCTTCAAGCCTTCGTCCCAGCGGCCTTCCCGTAAAAAGGGGATGATAAACTCATCTTGCACAGCACCCGTTTTGCCGTCGGGCAGAATGCCCTCCAAACCGTAGCCAACTTCCACTCGAAACTGCCTTTCTTCAAGGGCTAATAGCAGAAGGAGGCCGTTGTTTTTATCGCGGTCGCCAATGGCAAAGGAACGGAAGAGCCGGGTGGCATATTCTTCTAAAGCATCGCCTTCCAAGTTCGGCACCGTCACCACCACGATTTGGGTGCCGTCAACACTGTTTAGAAGCTTCCCTTTCTCAATGATATGACTTTCTGTTTCCGGCGAAATAATCTCGGCGTAGTCGTTGACGTAGAAAGCAGCAGTCGGTTCAACCAAGGCTTGGGCTGCTTGGGTGTTTATAAAAAAGCTAATCGCAATTAAGATGAAGGAAAGCGAGAGTTTTTTCATCGTGATTACAGTCCTTTAAAAGTTGACTTGGGGTAGTTCTTCTGCCCCTTGGCTAGCTTGGAAGTAGTCTTTATCTGTAAAGCCCAGGTAATTGGCGAAAAACACTCCCGGAATGGATTTTATGGCCGCATTGTATTTTCGGGTGGCGTTGTTGTAATCCCGGCGAGCCACGGCGATACGGTTTTCTGTTCCGGCCAATTCGTCTTGCAGGCGGATAAAATTTTCGTTAGCTTTGAGCTCGGGGTAAGCCTCTGATATTGCAAAAAGTCGTCCTAAAGCTGAAGTAACTTCGGCGTTTGCAGCGGCTTTTTCGGCAACACTTCCGGCATTCATTAAGTTCTGCCGAGCCTCTGAGACGTTGGCAAATATTTCTTTTTCGTGCTCAGCATAGCCTTTGACCGTGTTCACCAAGTTTGGAATAAGGCTGATTCGCCTTTCCAATTGCACGGAAATATTAGAATATTCGGTGTCAACAGCTTCATTTAAGCCAACTAAGTTGTTATGACTGCCGATTGCGCCGATGATGAGCAAAAGAATTGCTCCGCCTATAATCCATTTCATTTTTCCCATGTTTTTCCCTTTTGGATATTTTAGATCCTCGGTCGAGGCTTAGCGCATCAAAGCCCCGACCGGTTTATACTTTTGTTAAGCTTAAGCCGCCTCTTTGCGGCGTCCTTTCCAGAACATGAAAGCAATCAAGAGGGCCGCAATGACCAGCAAAGATATGCCTAAAATCGGTCGGTATCTGACCCAAGCTATGGCAATGATTAAAAAAGACCAAGACAGGCCCAAAAGGGTGGCAATTAAGCCGGCTCCGGCTTCGATAATGCCGCCCACCAAGGGAATCAAGTTCGCCACCAACACCAAAGGGCCAAAGACTAGCTTAAAGCCAATAATGACTAAAACTATTCCCCCAAAACGCACAAGCCAACTCATGAGCGTGTTGGAATTCCGAGCACCTTGAAAAAGAACTTCCCTTGATTCTTGTTGGCTTGACAAAAAGCTGATTTGGTTGCCGTTTGAAGCTACAAAGCGGGTGAAGGTGTTGCCGTTTATTTGCGCAACGAGGGAGATATTAGTCGGGGGCGTTTTGGCAAACTCTATTCTGATGTCGCCAATTTGGGGCGTAGATTGGTTGACGCCGAGGTAAATAGTATTATGTTGGATATGGACATTGTTTTGTGGCGTGGGTATCATGTTTGCTTGGTAGCCCGACACCTGATTAGCCTGGTATGCCGGTTGGGGTGCAATTTGTCCTGCGACGCTCCCTTGGGTCATGTTTTGTTGGCCTTGAAGCGGGACGGTGGGCGCCGGTTGTTGGTAAAGGGGAATGACGCCAGCTGGCTGGTTCCCCGGTTGTTGGGGCATTAATTGCTGCTTGAGTTTGGCAATTTGTTCTGTGCTTAGCTCCAAAGCAAAGGGCTGGGAGTTGTCAATTGCCGAGCTCATAAAGGTTGGCAGAGTGTAAGCGCCAAAAGTGACGTTTGGGGCCAGCCATTTTTCATTTTTCAGGGGAGCTTGTGTGATCAAATTGTTGGGATATTGGGCGGCTTGGTGAAAGCGAGTGGAATCGATGGGGGAATTTGTCCATTTTTGTTGGTAGCTATAGGTGGTGATGTCTTGCTCGGTGCCATCTTCTCTTTTCACTCTTTCAGTTCGTGAGTCTTCAACCCATTGATAAAATTGAACTTTCCTGTCTAAGGCAATAGCTTCAATCGTAAAACCAAACAAAGGGTCAGTCAGGCGGTCGGTTGTTGTTGCCGGGCCTTTGGCGTAGACGACTTTACCGTTGAAGGCCGGGTCGATTTTGCTTATGTCCGGTAAATCGACTGTCACCAGTTCTGCTTCCGCAATGGCTCCGGCTTGCTTGATGGTGCGCCCTTCATTCCAAAATAATAATATAGTGGCAAAGACAACCAGCCCTAAGCCAAATAAAATACCTTTAAAAGAATTTCCCAGCTTTTCCAGAAAACCGGTTGGTTCCACATCGGTGACAACTCGATACTCGTTCATACGCTTCTTTCCTTTCGCGCTGTTTGCAATTATTGCCAACCCCGAAAGCAAGCCTTAATGTGCTTTTGGGCCGGGCCAGGCAAGTAAGTTTAACTGAATTTACATTATCATTGAAAAAAGAAAAGATGTAATCATTCTCGTGATGAATTTCCGTATAAAAAGTATATAGATG
The DNA here is from genome assembly GCA_964368195.1 of uncultured Thermodesulfobacteriota bacterium. Taxonomy (GTDB): domain Bacteria; phylum Desulfobacterota; class Desulfarculia; order Adiutricales; family Adiutricaceae; genus Adiutrix. Next base: position 19,430 of record CAYJAF010000034.1, on the reverse strand, counting down.
GCTAAAATTCATCATTGTGATGAATTTTGGAAGTGATGATTATCATCAATTTATTACTTTTTTCTAATCATCTCCATAAAGGCCAATATTTGCCGGAGATAGGGCACTGTTTGACTTTTTCTGAAATCTCAGCTACATTGAGGTATCATTTGAGCCTTAGCTATGCCATCTCAAGGAGGAAAAAGTCTTGATGAAGACAAAAGTTTTTCATTACTTGCTTATTTTAAGTTTTTCATGTTTATTGTTCGCAGTTGCTTGCGATTCATCCAACAACTCAGCTGATCAACCAATTACCCTCACCATGTGGCATGTTTATGGCGCTCAAATAAATTCCCCTATGAATTCTATGATTGATGAATTTAATCAGACTTTAGGCAGAGAACATGGGGTGAAAGTTGTTGTCACTTCCATTTCAAACTCCACAGCCATTCATGATGCCCTTGTTTCAGCGGCTCACGATGAAGTTGGTTCCCCTGAGCTGCCTGATATTTTTACTTGTTATCCAAAAACTTTAAAAGCTATGGGCTCTGATTTGGCCCTTGATTGGCATAATTATTTTTCAAATCAAGAGTTGCAAGCTTTTGTGCCTGAATTTCTTGAAGAGGGAAAATTTGCCGATAAATTACTTATTTTTCCCATTAGTAAATCTTCAAATGCCCTTTTTATCAATGCCAATGCTTACGAAAAATTCGCCGCCGAAACTGGTCACACCTACCAAGATTTAGCTACTTGGGATGGTTTTTTTGATGTGACCTCTGACTATTACAATTGGTCTGGTGGTCAATCTTTCTTTATGTATGACGATTGGATTCATTATCCTTTACTCAATTTAGAGGCCTATGGTGCTCAGCTCTTTAAAAATGAGGCCATAGATTGGCAAAGCTCTGATTTTAAAAGAGTTATGCGCCCTTTAATGAGAGCCGGAATAAGAGGCGAAGTTTGTCTTATGCCGGGTTATTCCACTAAAGCCATTATGATTGACAAGGCAATTGCGGGAGTTGAATCAACGGCCAGCGTTCTTTATTTTAAAGATATTGTCACTCATCAAGATAATTCCACAACAGAGTTAAGAGTCAAAGCTCTTGCGGTGCCTTACTTTTCTGATGGCCAAAGGTTGGCTCTCCAGCGAGGCACAGGCCTTGTGGCCCTTAAATCAACAAAAGAAAAAGAAAAAGCGGCGGCCTTGTTTTGTCAGTGGCTCTCTTCGGAAAAAATAAATTTGGAATTTGCAATGCATGGCGGATATTTGCCGACCAGGCAAAGCAATTTTAACAAACTACAGACCGAAATTGATAGCTTCAAATTCCCCCGCGAACGTTTTCGTTCATTATATGAAACAGTTGTGAAAATTTATCAAGATAACTCTTTTGTTGTTGCCCCTTCATTTGCCGGTTATGGCGATGTTGAGCAGGCTTTCCCCAAGGCTTTGCGCAAAGTTTTGGCTGAAAATCATGAGTTATGGAAAAATAGCACCCGGAAAGATGATGCCTTGCTTGATGAGCTGACGGAAGCATCGCTTCTCCAATTACAAGAAGGTGTTAATTCTCTTTTAGATAGCGAATTGTAATGCGTCGGTTTTTATCTTTCCAGCGAACGGGCTATTCGCTTCGGACACGTTTGTTTTTAAGTTTTTGCGTGCTTATTTTTGTAATGCTCTTATGTATATTGCCTTTTTTTTATATTTTCAATGTCATCGATGCCCCTAAAAATTCAATTTCTGAAGCTCTGGCTAATTATTTAGTAAACTATGAAGAAAGTGTGGCTTATCAATTTGATAACATTGCCGCTTATGGGGTGCAACTGAACAAAAAGCTCACAGATGAAATTGAGAAAACATTAATTAAAAACAATATATCATCTTTCAAAGAGCTTACTAATAACAAAGCGCTTGTTATGGAACTGGAAGAAAACACAAGTAAAATATTAAAAAATTCTTTGCTTATTTCAAAATCAAGCGGGGCTTTTGTGGCCTTTGATGTAACAATAAATTCATCTTTGCAAACAAAGGCCAAAACTTGTAGTGGCGTTTATTTGAAAATTAGTAACCTCAATAATTATAACGATATAAACCCCACTATATTCCTTTTGCGCGGAATGCCGGAAATCGCTGAGTTAAACGACATCGAAATACATAATATGTGGGAGATGGAATTCGACGAAGTGGAATGTCGGGCAGATGTTTTGCGTATAAATTATGATACTATCCCCCATAATAATAGATATTTATTTAGTAAACCACACTACATAAAAAACACTTGGGAAAAGGTGATTTTACTAATAACTCCGATAGTTGGTAAAAACGGAGAACTCTATGGTGTTTGCGGGTTGGAAATCAGTTCGCTTCTTTTTCAGCTAACGCACAGAAGCGTTCAGCCTTCAATGAATAATATTAGCGGCATGATTGCCATTGAAGACTTAACAGACGGTAATTCATTATATTTTTTAGACAGTGTTTTTTTTAACGGAAGTTCTATTTTGGAACAATATAAGGAAAATGTATATACCGCCTCAAGTGATGGAGAATTTTATGACATTTTCACCGGCAATAATCACAAACTTGTAGCCAAAAGCAATTCATTTAACCCTTCGACAATTGATTCGGAAAGTCCGGCCGCAAAGTGGAACCTTGTGGCCATGATGCCTAAAGAAGCTGAGGAAAGGCTCATTAGGCAGAATTATGTTTTTATTTTCTTTTTTCTCTTAGCTTTTGTTATCATTGCTTTTTTCTTTTCCTACCTTTTGGTGTTTAAATTTTCTGCGCCCATTGTTGATTTTATCAACAAGATTAAAGAAGGAAAGGAAAGCAACTCTAATATATTAGAATTAAATGACCTCATTGGGCACATAAAAAGTAAAGAAAAAGAGCTTATTAATAAACAAATGGAATATCAAGCGCAGCTTGAAAATGACAGCAGTAATTCTAATAGCATTGAAGATCATAGTTTGCTGGCAGATATTACCGCTTATCAGACTTTCATAAAACAGCTTGATACGCTTACAAAATCTGAAAAAAAAGTTTTTGAACTTTACATGCAAAAGCTAAATGCCCATGAGGTGGCCCAAAAGCTTTGTGTCTCTATAAATACCATCCGCACCCACAATAGAAATATTTATAGTAAACTTTATGTCTCGTCTTACAAAGAGCTCATGGTCTATATTCAAATGATGGCCGGTTTACAACAAGATGGTGATAAATAATCGCCCTGCAAATTTTCCCCCTCGCATTTTGATTTTCACTTCTGCGCCTGAAACTACCGATTGGTAACTTTGGCCCAAAACCCCATTTTAAAATCTACATTTTGGTAACTTTATTCGCTCTAAAAACAGTTCCACCCTTTATTTACTTTCTTTCTCTTGTGTAACTGTTTGATTTATTACAATAAAAAATTATGGCCCGGTTAATGCTTAGAAAGTAAACAGTTCTAACAGAAACTAGCGGTCGCCAGCTTTGGCCCGGCTGTTCGTTTCAAAAATTTTCTAAGTAAGGAGAAGAAAAATGAATGCCGCAGATACCGCTTTCATTTTAGTTTGTAGTGCGTTAGTTATGCTCATGACCCCCGGAGTGGCCCTGTTTTACGGCGGCTTGGTGCGTTCACGCAATGTCCTTTCCACTTGTATGCACAGCTTTGCCCTCATGGGAGTGGTGCCGTTGATTTGGTTTGCCGTGGGTTATTCATTGGCTTTTGGGAACGATGTGGGCGGGCTAATTGGTGATTTTTCTTTCGCGATGCTCGACGGTGTTGGTCTTGAGGCCGGGCCGGTGGATAACATTCCTCATATGTTGTTTATGTTATTTCAATGTATGTTTGCTGTTTTAACTATTGCCCTTATTTCGGGATCTTACGCTGAACGGATGCGTTTTTCGGCCATGATGCTTTTTTCTAGTCTGTGGTTGATCTTTGTCTATTCGCCAATGGCTCACTGGGTGTGGGGTGGCGGCTGGATGTTCGAAATGGGAGCAGTGGATTTCGCCGGTGGTGCCGTTGTTCACATGGCGTCCGCGGCGGCCGGCTTGGCCACAGCTCACGAATTGGGCGCGCGGATGGGCCTTGGACGGCAATCTTTTGCTCCGCACAATTTGCCTTTGACTTTACTTGGTTGCGGCCTCATTTGGTTTGGTTGGTTCGGCTTTAATGCCGGGAGCGCCTTGGCGGCCAATGGTCTAGCTGTCCACGCCTTTGGCACCACTGAACTTGCCGCCGGCGCCGGTATTGTGGGTTGGTTGATTTTTGAATGGCTTCACATTGGCAAACCCACCACTTTAGGTGTGGCTTCCGGGGCTTTGGCCGGTTTGGTGGCGATTACGCCCGGGGCAGGTTTTGTGGGATTGCCGGCAGCTATTGTCATTGGGTTTGTTGGTGGTGCGGTTTGTTATGGGGCCGTTCTTTGGAAAGAGCGTTTGGGCTATGACGATGCTTTGGACGTCGTTGGTATCCACGGTATTGGCGGCACTTGGGGAGCTTTGGCCACCGGTATTTTTGCCCAAGCCAGCATTAACGGCGTTGACGGTCTTCTTTATGGTAACCCCCATCAACTTTTTGTGCAAGCTGTTTCCGTGGTGGCAACTTGGGGTTTTGTCTACCTAGCCAGCCGGATCATTTTGAAAGTGGTGGCAGTGGTTACGCCTTTGCGGGTGGAACCTGACCCGGAAGTGATTGGTCTTGATGTCAGCGAACACAATGAACGCGCCTATCAATTAGCATAGATAGTGCCGCCAAGAGCGACTTTTTGGTTCTCTCATCGTCAGATTCGTTTTCTTTTTCGGTCATGTATGTTTATACACTCCCTCAAAAGCAAACTCATCTTCCTTGATATAACTCAAAAATTCATCTCTTGGCGCCACTATCTGCAGAAACGCTATTTAATCTGCGTTTACTTAAAAAAGGAATTATTATGAAAAAAGTAGAAGTTATTATCAGACCAAGTAAGCTTCAAGAAGTGAAAGATAAACTGGTGACTTTAGGTGTCCACGGCATGACTTGCCTTGAAGCCCGCGGCTTCGGCCGTCAAAGGGGGCATGTGGAAAACTATCGCGGTAAAACGTATCAGGTTGATTTTTTGCCAAAAATGAAAATTGAAATCGTGGTTCACGATGAGGCTCTGGAGAAAGTTATCACTGCTATTACGGAGGTGGCAAAAACGGGAAGTGTTGGAGACGGTAAAATCTTTGTAACTGATATTGTTAATGCTTGGCGTATCAGTTCCGGCGAAGACGGAGATAAGGCCTTGTAATTTAGCAATAAGCAAGTTATAATAAATCTACAGAAAGGTAGGAAGTCCAAAAACGGGCTTCCTACTTCCGTTTTGTCGGGCGGTCGGCAGGGGTCGGCAGAGCCGGGCGGCAGGGCCGCCTGCCTACGCCGACGTCGCTTCGCTTACTTCGAGTAGAACAAGTAGCATTTATTGCCGAGTAGTAGCCAAACTCACCCATCTTGCTCCTGCCCAAAGTAACTACTCGGAGATGAAAGCGGCTTGTTTACGGTGTAGCAAGCTTGGCCAAAGGCCAAGCGGCCGTCGGGGAAATGCGTTAGCATTTCTGGGTGCAGGGCGAATGCCCTGCTTGCTGCTGCTTAAAGTAACTACTCGGAGACGAATGTTGCTTGTTTAATAGGTAGTTAGCTTGGCCAAAGGCCAAGCGGCATCGGGCAGATGCGAAGCATCTGTGGGTGCAGGGCGAATGCCCTGCTTGCTGCTGCCCAAAGTAACTACTCGGAGATGAAAGCGGCTTGTTTACGGTGTAGCAAGCTTGGCCAAAGGCCAAGCGGCCGTCGGGGAAATGCGTTAGCATTTCTGGGTGCAGGGCGAATGCCCTGCTTGCTGCTGCTTAAAGTAACTACTCGGAGACGAATGTTGCTTGTTTAATAGGTAGTTAGCTTGGCCAAAGGCCAAGCGGCCGTCGGGGAAATGCGTTAGCATTTCTGGGTGCAGGGCGAATGCCCTGCTTGCTGCTGCTTAAAGTAACTACTCGGAGACGAATGTTGCTTGTTTAATAGGTAGTTAGCTTGGCCAAAGGCCAAGCGGCATCGGGCAGATGCGAAGCATCTGTGGGTGCAGGGCGAATGCCCTGCTGTTTCCGAGTAGTAGGTTACGGGTCAAAAAATAAAAATATATGGTGAAAAGAAATGCCAAAAGTAACAACTGAGGCGATTGAAACATTGGTGGAAGAAGAGGCTTTAGGTGAAAGCATTAGCTTAGTGCCGCGCGATGACGTCAAAGAGTTGCGCTTGCTTTTTGAGCTGAGTCAGCTCCTTGATGGAGCTGTTCACATTGAAGATAGCCTGGAAGGAGCTTTAAAGCTTTTGGTCAGGCATTTGGGCATGGTGCGGGGCACCATTACGCTTTTGTCGCCGGAAGGCGAGGAAATGCACATTGAAACGGCCTTCGGCCTTGACCCCATTGAAAAAGCCCGGGGGCAATATAAACCGGGTGAAGGGGTGACAGGCCGCGTCATTTCCACCGGTAAACCCATGGTGGTTTCTAACATCTCCGCCGAACCTTTGTTTCTAAACCGCACCAGATCGCGTAATTTACAAAAAGAGCAAGTTTCATTTTTGTGCGTCCCCATTAAGCTTGATGATCAAGTTGTGGGTGCTTTGAGCGTGGATAGGCTTTTGGCCAGTTCTGAGACTTTAGCCGAAGATGCCCGTCTTTTGTCCATTGTGGCTTCAATGTTGGCGCGAGCGGCGAAAGTGCGGCAAATTTATATGCATACTCCCGATAGTGGCAGTGAGCATAAAGTTGCTCGCCCCCATGCCTTTGTTGGTAATTCGGTGGCCATGCAACACCTCTATAAGCAAATTAGGCAAGTGGCCCCTTCCAACACAACGGTGCTCATTTGCGGCGAGAGCGGCACCGGTAAAGAGCTCACCGCCCAGGCCATTCACGCCGCCAGCACGCGAGCTGCCCAGCCCTATGTGGCTCTCAACTGCGCCGCCCTACCGGAGGGCCTCATTGAAAGTGAGCTCTTCGGGCATGAAAAGGGCTCTTTCACCAATGCGGTGGCTCAGCGGCGGGGGCGTTTTGAAATGGCCCACGGCGGAACTTTATTTTTAGATGAAGTTGGCGAGTTGAGCTTGGCCATTCAAGCGAAACTTTTGCGTGTTCTTCAGGAGCGTTCTTTTGAACGCATTGGGGGAACTGAGACTGTTTTGGTGGATATTCGCATTGTAGCTGCTACCAATCGGTGTTTGGAAACAATGGTGGCCGAAGGCTCATTCCGTCAAGATCTCTATTACCGCCTGAATGTTTTCCCCCTGACCATGGTGCCTTTGCGTGAGCGCAAAGAAGACATTGTCATCTTGGCCAGCCACTTTATGGTGAAATATGCCGCCGCCAATGGCCGAACAAATATCAAGCTCTCTTTGGTGGCGGCCGATATGCTCCAGCGTTACGATTGGCCCGGCAATGCTCGTGAGTTGGAAAACGTGATGGAGCGGGCCACGCTTTTGGTGGGGGAAGATGGCTTCATTTTTCCTCAACATTTGCCTGTAAATCTCCACACCAGTGATTGTCCGCTGGCTCACCCCATCTCAGAGGCGCAAGGTAAAGCTTTGCAAAAAGACCTCACCTTGCCTGAGCGTCTGAGCGAGCTTGAGTGCGCTTATATTGTGGAAGCTTTGGAAGCCTCGGGTGGGCACTTGGGGAAGGCGGCGCAAAGCTTAGGGCTCACCGAGCGGATTATGGCTTTGCGCTTGAAAAAATATGGTTTGGCTTACAAAGACTTTCGTAAGTAGTTAATTTGGGGAGAAACTTTTTTGAAAAAAAGTTTCTCCCCAAACCCCTCTTCAAAAAACTTTTATGGGCGCATGGGTTTCGTCTTTTTTACTTCGTAAAAAGGACGAAATCCATGCGCCAAAAATGTTATTTAAAAATGGATTATGGTGAAAATCTCTTGTTTAAAAATATTTTTTTCACAAATATTTCAATTAACTTGCCGGAATCACTTTCTTAAAGTGTTTAATTGAAGCAGTAAAATCGGCTAAAATTTCGGTGGCTTTAGGGCTTTTGGTCTCTTGTTGGTGCTCGGCCAACATTTTTTGGAGCTCCGTTTCATCAGCTGCTTCCAAAGCCAGGGTAGTTACCGTGGATCGGTTGATTTTTTCAGCCAAACTTTCATCTTTATCATAAACGTAAACAACTCCCCCGGTTAATCCGGCGGCAAAATTGTGGCCGCACGGGCCCAAAATAATCACAACACCACCGGTCATATATTCGCAACCGTGGTCGCCCACGCCTTCAACTACAGCGCGCGCCCCACTGTTGCGGACGGCAAAGCGTTCTCCGGCGCGCCCGGCAATGAAGACAGAGCCCGCAGTTGCGCCGTAAAGGGCCACGTTCCCAACTAAAGACAGGTTAGAAGTGGGCTCGAGATTCCCTTGGGGACGCACGGTCACACGGCCGCCGGAGAGACCTTTGGCCACATAATCGTTAGCGTAGCCGGCCAGGGAAATGCTCAAGCCATGAGGAGCAAAGGCCGCCAAACTTTGTCCGGCGAATCCTGTGCATTCTAAGCGGATTAAATCGGTGGGAAAATCTTGGTAGGAAAGGGCCAAAAGACCGGCCGCTTTAGTGCCGATGGCACGGTCGGTATTTTTTACCTCTTGATGGTGGGTGAGAACTTCTTTTTTCTTTAAAGCTACGGCCACTTTTTGGCTCCATTCTTCTTCCCAAGGGGAAATTTCAATGGGGCGCACGGGGGCATTTTTTTGCGGTTTGTAAGATAGATTTTGGAACAGTAAAGACATATCAAGCTTTTGAGCTTTGGCAGATAAAAGTTTTTGGTCGAGCTGAAAGAGGTCGGCCCGCCCGATGATGTCGCCTACCTTACTAAAGCCTAAAGCGGCTAAGTGCTGACGGGTGTCTTCGGCTAAGAAATTGAGATAATTTTCAAGGTGCTCTGGGGCGCCATTAAACCTTGTCCGCAACTTTTCTTCTTGGGTACAAATTCCGGCCTTGCAGTTACCTTTGTGGCACTGGCGACAAAGGGTGCAACCCAAGCAAACTAAAAGAGATGTGCCAAAAGCCACTTCATCGGCTCCCAGCATGAACGCAGTGACAATATCGCGGCCCGATTGAATTTGGCCGTCGGCGGCCAAGCGAACTTTATGGCGCATGACGTTGGTCACCAGAGCCTGGTGGACTTCAGCCAGGCCAAGTTCCCAAGGTAGCCCGGTGTGGTAAATGGAGGAAAGGGGAGCTGCCCCGGTGCCGCCGTCGTGGCCCGAAATTGAGATGCCGTCGGCCCCGGCTTTCACAACGCCCACAGCCACAGTGCCGATGCCGGCTTCGGCCACTAATTTCACCGAAACCCTGAGGCCTTCTTTTAGCTTCTTTAAGTCATAAATAAGCTGGGCCAAGTCTTCAATGGAGTAGATATCATGGTGTGGCGGCGGTGATATTAGGGGAATATGCTCTTGGGTATGCCGCACTTTAGCAATATAGGGGGTGACTTTATGGGCCGGGAGCTGGCCACCTTCCCCCGGTTTGGCCCCTTGGGCGATTTTTATCTGCACTTCGTCCCCGGCCGCTAGATATTCCGCTGTTACGCCGAAACGCCCCGAGGCGATTTGGCGCACGCGCGAGCATAAATCATTTTCCGTCCCTTTGGATTTTGACCGCTCAATGTCTTCGCCGCCTTCGCCGCAATTAGAGGCCAAACCAAGGCGATTGAAGGCCAAGGTGATGCATTCATGCGCTTCTTGGCTCAAAGCGCCCAAAGACATGGGAGCACTGAGAAACCTTTGGCGAATGCTTGCGGGATCTTCTACGTTATTAATATTAATGGCTTTTGTCTTTTGAAACTTCCAAACAGAACGCAAGGTAATATTTCTTACGTGTTGGCTTAGGTGTTTGGTATAAAGACGGTAGAAGCTATCGTTATTTTCCACCGCAGCTTGGCGCAAAGTGGCGCAAATATCTTGATTCCAAAGGTGTTTGCTCTTTAAGGTTTCACGGGTGCCTAAGGCGTAGGACAAAAATCGTTCGTAATTTTCTTGGTAGATGTCCTTTAACATGATGCCGCCCACCGAAGAGGAAGTATTGTTAAAATACTTACTGATAACTGAGTGGTGAAGGCCAATGCACTCAAAAGAAGAGGAGCCGCTGAAAGAGGAAAGGGTGGAGATGCCCAAACGGGCTAAAACCTTTAATAAACCCTTGGTCACTGCTTCGTAATAATTAACGGTGGCCTCTTCTGCGCTATCGCTCTTGATTTTACCTTGTTCAACATATTGGCCAATGGCCGCCAGAGCTGCGTAAGGGTAAATGGCTTTGGCCCCAAAGGAAAACAAAAGGGCCATGTGCATAACTTCAAAAACTTGGCCGCTTTCAATCACAATATCGCATAAGTGGCGTATTTTTTTCGCGCCAAGTTCTTGATCGATGGCCGCCAGCGCTAAAAGAAGCGGCAGGGGCAATTGATCTTTGGCCATGTTTTTATCAGAGATTATTAGAATTTTTGCGCCACTATCCACAGCTTTAGTCGCAAGGCGGCAAACTTTCTGCAAATAATCACTAAACCCCTTAAAGCTGGTATCAAGCGGCATGGTGATGTCCACCCGGGCGCTTTTAATTTGGGGGTTAGATTCTATTTGCTGTAAAGTCGAGCTGTCTAAAATGGGGCTAGGGAGAGCAAAATATGGAGCCTCAATTTTAGAGCCGGGAAAGAGGTTTTGGTCTACCCCTAAATAAGTGGCCAACGACATCGAAAACTTTTCCCGAATCGGGTCGATGGAGGGGTTGGTTACTTGGGCAAAAATTTGTTTGAAATAATTAAATAACGATTGTGGTTTCTCACTCAAAACAGCCAGGGGTTCATCAAGGCCCATGGCCCCAACCGGCTCTTCTTTCGTTTTGACCATGGTTGTTATGATGGCTTCTGCCGATTTATCATTAAAACCGAAGAGGCTGAAGAATTTAGCATTTTCAGCTTGCGCTTTTTCGCTTTCTCCTTTGGCGTTTTCAATTTTTATTTGGTTAAGCTTTGTAGTATTTTTGCTGAAAAGTTCCTCTTTGATTTCCTCATCGTAGAGAATTTTATTCTGCGCGAAATCTACCATAATTAAAGAGCGGGGGGCCAATTGTCCCTGTTCTAGGTATTCGCCCGGTTCCCCTTCTAAGACGCCCACTTCCGAAGATAGAATAAAAACCCCGTCTTTAGTTAAGGAATAGCGGCAGGGCCTTAGTCCATTGCGGTCTAAGGAGGCCCCCACTTTGCTGTGACCATCGGTAAAAACCATGGTGGTGGGGCCGTCCCAGGGCTCCATTAACGGCGCTTTGGATTCATAGTAATTGGTATTATTATGCATACCCATAGGCTCCGGAATCATGGTGCTGATGGCTTCGGTCAAGCTGTAGCCGCCAGCTAAAAGCAGTTCAAACACATTGTCAAAAGCCCCGGAATCACTGGTGCTTGGGTGGATGGCCGGTAAGACATAAGGCAACTTATCGCCTAAACGCTGTGAAGACAGAGCTGTTTCGCGGGTATTCATATGGCTTATATTGCCACGGATAGTATTAATTTCGCCGTTGTGAGCTATATGGCGAAATGGCTGAGTGAGGTGCCAAGATGGTTTGGTGTTGGTGCTGAAACGTTCGTGAAACACGGCAAAAGGTGTTTTGAAGCTTTCGTCGGCCAAATCGGGGTAGAACTTAATCAAGTTCCGCCCGGGCAGAATCCCTTTGTAGACGATGTTTCGAGACGAAAGGGTGCTGATGTGAAAAACGTTTAAGTCGCTTTTATGTTTGTTTAGAATTTTTAGGCTTTCAAATTCTATTTGTTTGCGCAGCACATAAAGGTGTTGCTCTAGATTTTCACCCGTGACTTCGGGGTCTTGGGCGGTAAATAAAATTTGCTTAAACACCGGTAAGGTGGCCAGAACTTTGCGCGAGATGATGTTGATGTCGGTGGGCACTTCGCGGCAAGTAACGATTCGAAAAGAAAATTTTTCGGCAACATTTCTAATGCATTCCAAAAGAGCGTTGCTTAAAAAACTATCATAGGGCAAAAAGAAAAAACCAAGGCCCCAATTTTTTAAATCTTTAATTTGCGGAAAAACTTTCTGAAAGAATTCCAAGGGAATGGGGGTCAATATGCCAGAGCCATCGGCCATTTTGGGGTCTTCTTCTTGCCCGCCGCGGTGAGCTAAGTTAGACATGGCTAAAGTCGCATATTCAATGATTTTATGATCGGCCCGGTTGGAGATGTTGCCCACAAAGCCCACGCCGCAGGCGTCATGTTCGGCTTGGGCATTGTATAGCATTTTCTTTGATAACTCAGAGTTATCAGGGCCATTTTTGTTTGGCGCAGCCTCAGGAAGCTTTGCCCAATCTGTTTGGGCAGGTTTAGCTAAGTATTCTTTTTGCATTAGTGTTGTAGAATTCAAACTTGAATTATGACAAAGAGATTTTGACATATTAGACGCCTTTAGTTAATTTTGTTTGCCTTAAACGGGGAGCTGTTGGCCCCGCTTGGCAACTGTCTAATCGAAGCTGAAAAACATCTTTAGTCTTTCAGCTTCGGCTATTTAGTATTTACTTAAATGCTCCAAAGAAGTTTACTGTATTTGGGCAGTGGCCAATGTTTGTCGTCAACCATCTCTTCTAAGGCATCGGCCGCACGGCGACATTTTTGCATGAGCACCAATATGGTCTTGAGAGCAAATTCCGCCTGTTCTTCCGGCTCGCTACAAGCATCTAAGGTGGTGAGCGCGGCGGCTAACTCTTGGCTGGCTTGATAGAGCTCATGGTGATTAGAGCGCAAGTTCAAAAACATTTCTTCTTCCAAAGCCGCATCGGAAGCCACTTGTTTGGTGTTTTGCACCAGTTGGGCCAGTTTGTTTTGCGCTGTTTGAACTACCGGTAAGATTTTTTCCCGCAGTAAAGAGAGCATCACGTGCGCTTCAATGGAGATGTTTTTGGCATAAGTGTCAAATAAAATCTCTTGGCGGGCTAAGATCTCTCTCTCCGTTAGAACGCCTGTTTTCTCAAAAACTTCTCGCACAGCCGGGGTATTATAAAGCTTAACTGCATCCACCGTATTTTGCAAGTTCAAAAGGCCTCTTTCCGCTGCCAGTTTCGGCCATTCTTTGGAGTATCCGTTGCCGTTAAAGACCGCCGGAAGATGCTCTTTAAAAGTGATGGGCAAAAATTCCTGTAAGGCTTCGTTAATGTTTTTGCCCTTTTGGATATAGTTTTCCAACTGATCGGCCATGTAATTGAGCGAGTGAGCCATGGCGCTGTTTAAAGCAATGTTGACCGGGGCAACCGATTGCGACGAACCCACTGTGCGGAATTCGAACTTGTTGCCTGTAAAGGCAAAGGGGCTGGTGCGGTTGCGGTCGGAGTAATCCCTTGGGAAGGCGGGTAGAGACGAAACGCCGATTGCAATGTCGCGCTTTTGGGAAGAGAGGGTTTTCCCGCCGGCAATAATAGTTTCAATGACTTCGGTGAGCAAATCACCTAAATAAGTGGAGATGATGGCCGGAGGCGCTTCGTTGGCCCCGAGGCGGTGATCATTGCCGGCCCCAATGGTGCCCAGGCGCAAAACATCTGCGTGCTTGTGAATGGCCCGTAAAGTGGCGGCTAAAAAGACTAAAAATTGGGCGTTTTCCAAAGGAGTTTCACCCGGATCTAAAAGATTATGCCCTTCAGAATCACTTAATGACCAGTTGTTATGCTTACCGCTACCGTTTACCCCGGCAAAGGGTTTTTCATGGAGCAGGCAAACAAGCCCGTGCTCTTCGGCCGTGGCTTTTAGCATGTTCATGATTAACATATTGTGATCGGTGGCAATATTGGCCTCTTCATAGAGCGGCGCCAACTCAAATTGGGCCGGAGCCACTTCATTGTGTCGGGTGTGAACGGGAATGCCCAAGCGGAAGAAACGGAGCTCCAAATCTTGCATGAAATCCATAACTCGTTTGGGAATGGTGCCAAAATAGTGATCTTCCAGCTCTTGTCCTTTCCCACTGGGAGCACCCAAAACAGTGCGCCCGGTGGCCAGTAAATCGGGCCGTTCGGCGGCCAATTTGGCATCCACTAAAAAATACTCCTGCTCGGCCCCAACCATGGGGCGAACTCTGGTAATATTTGTTTTGCCAAACAGATGTAAAATGCGCACCGCCGCTTTTGAAACAGCTTCAATGGAGCGCAAAAGAGGAATCTTGCGATCTAGAGCTTCGCCGGAAAAGGAATAGAAAACACTGGGGATGTGCAAAGTCCCTCCACGCGGGCCTTTGAATAAAAAGGCCGGCACCGTGGGATCCCAGGCGGTATAGCCGCGGGCCTCAAAAGTGGAACGAATGCCGCCCGAAGGAAAAGAGGAGGCATCGGGCTCGCCGGAGATAAGGGTTTTGCCGGAAAACTTACTGACCAGGTGCCCGTCTTTATTGGGGCTGAAGAAAGTATCGTGCTTTTCAGCCGTGGTGCCGGTCATGGGCTGGAACCAGTGAGTAAAGTGGGTGGCGCCATTTTCAATGGCCCAATCTTTCAGGGCTCCAGCCACAATGTTGGCAATGTCCAGAGGCAGTTTGTCGCCCCTTTGGATAATGCCTTCCATATTTTGGTAAATCTCTTCGGGCAAACGCTGGCGCATGGTTTGTAAGTCGAAGATGTCTTTGCCGTAACTGTTTTTCAAAGTATCTAACTGTTTGGGTTCCATAATATTATTTCCTTTCGGTGATGTGATTTTGTAAAATATTAAGCATATAGTGTGCCGTCTCGAAAAAAGTTAATATATTCCATAATTTATTTTTTTTCATTGATTGCTTTGCCTTCATAATACCTATTAATCCACCGAAATGTAGATTTATTGGAGGGCTTGAGGGGGTGCTTTGGGAGTTTATACCATTTGGTAGAAAAAGTGAAAATAGTTGGGGAGAGTAATTGGAAAATAGTGAGAGAAAGATTTGGATTAGCTTTAACAAGTTGTTTTGTCAAGAAAAATTTAATTGTAAATTGAAAATGGATTTAGTGTGATTGGTAATTTGCCTTCTTTTTTTCTACCCTTTGGTAGAATGATGTTTGGGCAAATTAAATTGATGTGAGGGGTGATGTATTTAAGGAAACGCTCACCTCTCTGGGGGTAGGTCGCCCAAAATATCAGAGAGTTTACCTCCTTCGGCTTCGCTTCACTTCGGCTACGCCTTCGTTTCGCTCATTAGGCGGAGTTAAACTTTCTGATATTTTGGGCGACCTACCCCCTTCGGGTTCGCTTACGTGCATTAATTCTTAAGCTCAAGTTGTAAATCATCTTTAATTACGAACCTTTATCTGCGTAAAAGGGCCTCGGCTGGGGATGAGCGGATGAGGTCTCCATTATGAATTGTTGCGCTGAAGATGGTTTCAGTTTGGTTGGGGGGAAGGGTGATGTTGGTAAAGGTTGTGCTGAAGGGGCCGCTGGTTAAATCTAAAGGCCCGGGATAACCGGCGACGGTTTGGCCGTTTAAAAAGAGCTCTAAATCTTGGGCAATGATGGAAAGTCCTTGGGGATTGGAAACTTCCACGGTGACATTAACTTCCCCGGGGGCGGCGGCTGAAATGTCTTTCAAGCGGACTTGGGCTTGTTTAGTTTGCAGTTCCCACGGTTTTTTGGGAGGGGAAGGAGGGGTGTCTTGTAGAATTTTTTCGGCCAACCCCGGAATTTCATAGACCCGTCGGAGGTCGCTCAAAGCTAAAGTCGTCAAGGGTTCATTGAGCGAAACCCAGTGGGCTCGGCTTAAAACTTCCGGGTCAGAGGCATTCATGGGGCCGTTTTGGGCCACTGCCAGCCAGGTGCCGTCGGCAAAAAAGTGCCAGCTGAAAATGTTTTCCGGCTGAGATAGGGGAAGTTCCCAAAGGCGTAAAGCCCCTTGGCTGTCGGCGGTGAGGAGCCTTTTTTGATTGGGCGAAAAGGCCGCATCTGTCAAGCCTTGGCTGAGGCGCGGGCTGTGGGAGAGCTCTTGGCCGGTTACTAAATCATAGATGTAAAAAGCACCGCCGAGTTGGTGGTATAGCTCGGGAGTTCCTTTGCGTCCCTCTTCCAGCCACAGCCCGAGGCGGTTACCCGGCGCACGGTTTTTACTTGCTGTGAGGTAAGTGGGGGGCGTTAAAGTCTCCAGAGCTTCGGCTTGGCGTAAACCAAGTGACTCTTGGGCCAGGTGGACGTAAGGGCGTGCGCTTTGCACTTCTTGGTAGAAAAAGGTGTTTAAATCAGGGGATAAACCCAAATATTTTTTACCGCTGTCAAAGAAAGCGTCACCGTCTAGGGCCTTGGCTCCTTTTTCTCCGCGCAAGTGGTCAAAGGTGATGAGGTCGCATCGCCCTTGAGCCCAGCGAGCTGTGGGCGCAGGTGCCACTTCCATCTTGCCGCCGGAGTCTTTCCCTTCAATCACCGCAACGCTATAGCCTGCTTCATCATAATAGGTTAAGCTTAAGATTTGGCCGTCGGTGGGGCGATAGATAGGCCGCTGTTGGCCGCTAAAATCAACAAAAGCTAAGCTGGGGCGTCCCTTTTGGTCTTTGGCGGCAGCCACCCAAGCCAGGCGTCCCTTTTGGTCTAAGACGATATGCTCAATGTCGGTTACGGCCAAGGGAATTGTTTGTAAAAACTCATCACCCTGTTGAAGGTAAAGAGTTCCTTTTTCATCGGCCACCACAAAGCTTTGCCCGTCACCTGACCAGGCGCTGGCTGTCCAATTGAGCCCCAAAGGAACTTGAACTTCAAGTATCCCTTGGGAATTAATCTGCCATAAATGACCGCTGGCCAATCCTAATATGATTTGGCCTTGGTCGGAAATAGCCATGGTGGTGATGGCTGTGCCGAACCCAGGGCTGGGGGAAAGGTCTTTCAGCTTTTTATCTTGCGCCAAATCAAAAGTGCCGGTGAAGTTGGCCGGGCCTTGGGGAGTTTGGTAGCTAAATGAGACAATGGGCGCCGCTTCGTCTTCATTTAAGATGGCGGCTAAATAGCTTTTTGGTGAAACGTTGAAATCGGCTAGAGATTCCTTTAAGCGGCCAAGATAGCGGCCTTGGTCGCGGGCGGCGAAAAAGTGGATGCTTTTATCGCTTGCAGTTACTGCTACCAAGTTTCCTTTAGGGGAAAAGGAAATTAGCGGACGAGCTGAGCTCCCTTCGGTTGGCAAGACAGCTAAATCTCCTCGGGTCAGAGCCCGGTTGGCTTCATCGTCTATTCGCAAGAGATCAATGCGGTTTTGGCGGGGATTGACTAAAAAAAGAGGCGTATCTAAATCACTTGTTTGGCAATTTTCCAAACAAGCTGAGCCATAGATGAAATTGGGCTCCAAGTTCTTATACCCTAAAGCTAACACACCTAAATTCTTAAAATTTTGCTGTTCCAAAGTGCGGGAGGCCTTGGCTAAATCTTCCTTTTCTAAATGAAGGGCCGGGGCAAAGAGGCGGGCCCCGGTGGGGAAACGACCTTCGTCGTTCAGCTTTAGTTCATAGGTGGCTAAAATGTTATTTTGCTCAAGGCGGGCTAAAGCTTTTAAATCTTGCCAGGGGCGCAATTCCAAAAGCTCATACCACGACCAGCTCTGGCGACTGAAATCGTCCAGACTCACAATGTCTAAAGAGAGGGGAGTTGCAATCGCCAAAACTTTTCCGTCCGGGGCTACGGCCCATTGGGCTTGGTCTAAGGCCGGAAAGCGGTGGAGGAGGGCACCGCTTTTTTGCTCTAAAAGGGCCGCTTCTCCAAAGCCATCGCCAAAGTGGGAGGCCGCTAATATTGCTGAACCTACAGCGTGGAAAGCAGTGAGGTTTGTGGTGCGAAAAGTCCAAAGGTCGCGCCCACCCGGCAGGTAAGCTCGCAAGGCCGCCTCATTAGGCAATTTAGTTACAATGATTTGGTCGTTTTGAAGGGTCATCTGATCGGTGGAGGCAGCCGCAAGGCCCTCCTGCACCACAAGTCGTCCCGGCAACGGCGGCAAGGGGTAAGGGTTGGTGGCGGCCGAAAAAAACTCATATTCCGCCAGCCAAGATTGAATTTCGTCTAAGCCAAAAGCTTTGCGCCGAGCTTCAATTTTGTCGGCCAAATCAATTTGCCACTTTAAATAACGAGACCACACAGACCAGCGCTCAAAATCTGGGTCAGACCTGATTTGAGCATCTAAAGTAACGATAGTATTATGTAATTCTTCATCAGCCGGTGGACGTAAGAAAAGAGGAAAGCCCGGCAGAGGGTTGGCATTGTCTTGGGCGGCGGCCAAAAGACGCAGCACTTCAGGGTTGGGGTTTTGGGCCGCAAGATCGACCATAGTCAGGGAACGGCCGTCTTGCTCTAAGGTCGCCAGAGGGTCTGCTCCGGCGGCGAGCAAAGCGGCGGAGACTAAAGTGTCCGGTTCCAACTTGGCCGCCAACATCAAAGCCGTTGAACCCCCGGCCGCTTCAATGGGTTGGTTTGGGTCGGCCCCGGCGGCCAAAAGCTTACTCACCAGCCGCGGGCCTGATTTGTGCAGAACCGCATAGCCCAACGGGGTGCCCCCACTGGTGCTGACGGCGTTTAGGTCTGCTCCGGCTATCAAAAGAAGCTCCAAGCCGGCCAGAGCTTGGCGGTCGTTGTCTTGGTGGCTCCCGACGTAAACCATTAGCGGAGTGAGTCCCTCGGGGCCTCGGTAGTTGACAAGGTCTGGGGGAGCGGACGGATCATCCAAAGCTTCTTTCATCGCTAAAACCGTGCTTTTCCCGGCCACAAGTTCTAAAAATTCATCGCCGGTGGGGGCCGCTTGTAAATTGTGGCTCCAAAGGTTCAATATTAAGAAAAATGTAAAATTTAGAATATGTTTCATAGAATTCTTTCCGGTAATGAAAAAATAAGCTCCACTTCATAAATAATCTTCTCTAGGCTAAAAGTCAAGTTTCTCAGGTTGGCACGCACGTCAATCTAATTTGTTATTTTTTCGGCTCCTACGGAAGAACTTTTCATCTCTTGCCTGCAATTTAAGCCCTAAAACTCGCTAAAGCTCAAACAGTAGGGCTTAAATTTTGCAGTCAAGTTCTGAAAAGTTTTCCTCCGTCGCCATAAAGTTCATGATGTCCTATCAAATTAGATTGACGTGGGTTGGCACGGCTGACGCATGAGAAATGAAAATTATTTTTTTGCAATTGTGGCTCATTTGGGGACGACTTCCGCCTCTCGACCGTATTTTAGGGCCTAGAGTTCGCTTTTGCTCACAATCGGCCCTAAAATGGACGGTCTCGCTTTGGAAGTATCCCCTTCATTCGCCCCGGGTTTGACGCAATCAGGTTGTAAAATTTCTCATGCGTCGGCCCTGCTCAGGTTGGGAAACCACTAGATTTAGAAATTTATCTGGGAAAAATATTTTTAAGGAAACGCTGATTAATTAGCGTTTCCTTAAACAAGAGATTACCCTCCGAGCTCCCATTAAAATAACATTTTCGGCGTTGGCTCAAGGAGTCGGCTCCGACTTTTTACG
>CAYJAF010000033.1:5572-25168 GCA_964368195.1 uncultured Thermodesulfobacteriota bacterium | reverse complement strand
CGTTTCCTTGCAACGGAGGCAAATTAGCCTCGGTTGCCGCCGCCGAAATTAGAGGAAAACCCATGGTTTTCCGTCCCGAAGGGCTCATGTGAGGCGGCGTGCCTTGCTGATTTATTCAGCTAAGCAGAATAAATCAGCGTTTCCTTAAGTTACTGCCTAAAGCATCGAATAACAAAACAACTAAAACCAAGCACAAGCCCGGCAGGAAAAACCACCAATTCCCGGTCTGGACATAACCTAAACTTTCCGCCAGCATAACCCCGATGGCGCTTGATTCCGGCGGCAAGCCAAAGCCCAAGAAAGTGAGAGCCGATTCATGCAAAATGGCGTGGGGGAATAAAAGCACAGTGCCGATGACAAACTGGGGAATCACATGGGGGATGATGTGGTTTTTGATGATAAAAAACTTTGATTTACCAAACTTTTCTGCCATTTTTATATATTGTTCCTCTTTAAGAGCCAAACATTCAGCCCGGATGATTCTGGCCAAAGCTGTCCAGTGCGAGAAAGTTAGTCCGATTATAATTCCTTCCAAGCCGCGGCCTAGGCAAAAAGATATTAAAATCAGCAATATCAAGTGAGGCACGCTCATTATCAAATCGATTATGAAGCTTATAACACCATCAACATATTTTAAAACTCCGGCACAAACACCCATTACCAAAGCCAACACTGCGCTTAAAAAAGAGGCCCCCAGGCCAATCATCAAGCTGGTGGATAGCCCTTTTATTGTTCTGACAAACACATCGCGCCCCAGGTGGTCGGTGCCGAAAAGGTGACTCAGTGAAGGCGGCTGATTCTTTATGGTAAAATCAGAAGTTATGGAATCATCACTTATAGCTAGCCCAATTATAATCAAAGCGCAAAGCATTAAAGAGATTAGGCTTACTTTTATTAAAGATGTTTTTAGCACTCCACCAACTCCTTAAACCTTTCTTCTATAGCCTAATCTTATTTTGGGGTCAATAACGCCATATAAAACATTGGCAGTTAAATTGCCAGCAAAGACAAAGCAAGCACTAAAAAGCGTTATCCCTAAAAGTAAATCCACATCACCCCTGAGCCCGGCATTCACCAAGGTGCTGCCCAGGCCCGGATAAGAAAAAACAGTTTCGGCCAAAATGCTACCGCCAAAAATTTCGCTAAGGGAAGCAAATTGAATGGTGGTGATAGGCAATAATATATTTCGCAAGCCATGCCTGAACACAATTTCAAAGCGCGAAAGTCCCCTTGTTTTGGCCAACAGCACAAAGTTACTCTTCAACACTTCGCTCAATTTTTCTCTGGTATGAAGGGCGATGACGGCCAAAGAAGATAGAGTCAGAACAAGACAAGGGAGCATTAAATGGTAAATTCTATGCCAAATGCTAATTTCATTTTCCAGCATACCAATGGGAGCGCTGAAACCGATGGGAAACCAGCCCAATTTTACCGAAAAAATTATGAGAAAGATCATGCCAAGTAAAAATGTTGGGATAGCCGACAGTGTTAAACATATAGATTTCAATACCTTATCAATACGACTACCACTGTTTGCCCCCATTATTAAGCCGAGAGCCACCCCAAAGATACCGGCCAAACCCCACGTGCTCAGCATCAAAAAAAGCGAGCTCCAAAATCTTTCGGCAATAATCTCAATAACCGGTTGCCGATAAATTATAGAAGTCCCCAAATCGAGTTGCAAGACCGCTCTGAACCATGAGCCAAACTTTTCCACCGGGCTTTTATCCAGCCCAAAGTAGCTTTCGATGGCCAACCTTTGCTCGGCCGACACCACATCACCCGAACCCAGGTAGCCCTGAACCGGATTAAGCGGAGAAACTTCAATTAAAATAAAAGAAACGAGACTCACGCAAAACAGTAGTAATATCAGCCTGAGCAAAGATTTCAAAATGTGTTTCAACATTTATTTGACCCAAACCCATTTATCTAAATTGGCCAACACCGGCCAGGAGTGACCGTGGGGATGGATTTTTTGTTCACCTATATCAAGGTTTTTATTAACAAAATAAAGGTGGTCAACATTTACCAACCAAATAAAGGGAATATCACCTTTGGTGGAAACGCCTGTTTGGGAATCCCACTGCACTTTTTGGTAAAAGTTTATGAAGCTGGGGAAATCTTTTTGAGCCAGGGCCATTTCCAAATGCAAATCTACCGCTTTACTTTCATAATATTCGGGATTATAGAAATCACGCCCCTTATTGGAGCTATGATATAAATAGTAAGTTTCGATGGGGTGTTGCGAACCAAAGCCTAAAAGCACAGCCTTGGAATGCATTTCCTTTTCAATTTCGTCCCAACTTTTACCTTGAATAATTATGTTAATCCCCAAGTCTTTGGCTTGGTTGGCCACCGCTCGGGCCAAAGCCAACCTGGTGGGGTCAGCGGCGCTATATAAAAGTGCAAACTCTGCTTTCACTTCATCTTTATATCTAAAACCATCGGAGGCTAGACGCCAACCGGCTTCGTCCAAAATATTTCGTGCCCGCTCAACGCTATGTTCCACAAAGGCATCCTCGCTGGCCCAAGGCATCCCGTCACATTCACTATAGGCCACGCGGCCATAACCGTTTAAAACTTCATTGACCAGCTTTTCGCGATCCAAGCCATAAGAGAGAGCTTTTCTAATGGCCACTTCCGAGCTTACATCATTGCCAATGGGGAAAGAAAAGGCGTTAGTTTTATTTGTATTTTTCACGGTAGGAAGAGCCAAGCCTCGATTATCAATCGTGATAAATTTCCGAAGTTCCATGCCATCAATTTTGTTATTGGCTAAATTCATATTGGTGACCGCCACATCAACATTGCCGCTTTGAGCGGCCGCAAAGGCACTTTCATCGCTCATAAAGAGCACAACAGCCCGCTCAAAGCCTGGTTTTTGCCCGTAATAATGCTCATTTACACCTAAAATAACCTGCTCACCGGCATCCCATTGCAAAAGGGTAAAGGGCCCACTACCTATGGGTTTTTGGCCATAGTTCTCATCGTAGTAACTTTTGGGCACAATGCCCGTTTGAGCGACCGTGTAAATAAAAGTAATTTGGGGCCTTTTCAGCTTAAACTCCACAGTCGTATCGTCCAAAGCTTTGGCATATTCAAGGGCCGTTAAATCAACGGCAGAGGCACTTCTTTTAGCTGTTTCGAAAGTAAAAACTACATCTTCCGCCCGCAAAGGAGAGCCATCGGAAAACTTTACGTCATCTCTGATGGTAAAAGTCCAAGTTAAAGCATCGTCACTTAATGAATAGCCGGTAGCCAAATCGTTTTCAAGGGCCATGTCGTTATTAAGGGTGAGGAGTGTACTTTGGATCAAGGGGTTGCCATCTCGGCCCCACCCCAGACAAGGGTCGAAGCCCCCTTCAGGCTCACCGGAAAGCGCAATAACGATGCTATTGACTTTCCCCTGATCAGAAGAATCACAGGCCCAAAAAAAAGAAGCAAAAACAAACAAAGACATGTGCATAATTATCTTAATCACGTCCATAACTCCTCTATAGACATTTAGTTTCAGGCAAAAAACAAGGCTCAAACTTTATTACAAAGTTTAAACCTTCGTGGTTTTAAGTATATTTCTAAACTCCGAAAAATGCTGATTAAGCAAATTTTCCTTCAGCGAGATGTCAAATGCTCATTTACAATTTCAATGGCATGATTGATATAGTAGCTGATGGGCATTTTGTCAGTGGCAATTTTCAGACCACATTTATCCATGGGAATCAGGACTTTGACAGCTTTGCTGGCATAAATTGCCATCACCACACCAGGGCTTATTTCCCCACCGAGCCCATTGGGAATTAATACGCCAATGGCACCGACTATAATGTCAGCCTTTTCAATAGTGCAGATGAGGCTTTTTTCACCTGTAACGCCTTCGTTCGCTCCGGCATTTAACATTCGATTTAAGGCCACCGCATTCGTTCCGGCAGCAATTATATAGCCCTGAGGAATTTTTTCGCGCATTTTCTCAATAACCGAAAAGCCAATTCCTCCGCCCATACCATCTAAAACAACTATTTGCAAGCTAGACACCTCACAGTGTAAATATAGCCTTATTAGCACAGAAAAGCAAGCTTTATAGTAACATCATCACGTCAATCAATTTTCAAGAGTTTTCTGGAGGGAAACTTTTTTGAAAAAAAGTCTCCCTCCAGACCTCCCTTCAAAAAACTTTTACGGGTGATGAGTTTTGGTTTTTTACTTCGTAAAAATCCCAAAACTCATCACCGAAAATGTTATTTAAATGGAAGCTTTGGAAGTAAAATCTTATTTTAAAATAACTTTTCCACAAAATCTCTGAAAATTAATTTCCCTGTATAGCATTTTAAATTGACATCACTACTGTCAACTTAAAATGCTATATTAAGAACAATGTCTAATGAATCAGCGTTTCCTTAAAGCTCTTAGCTGCATTTCAAATGGTATGTTATATTTCCTAAGCTTTTTTTCTAAAACGTCTGAAATAATAAGCATATTTCCATCTTCAATAAAAAATGGGTGCCTTTGATATTTTTCGAAAGCAAATCTCAAATGCGAATCAGGATAATTGGCGCACAAAAAATCACCCTGCGGAACCTTTATGACTTCAGCCATTTCCACTTTTTTCTTTTTCGTCTCAGCAATTCCAACATAAAACTTGGCTTCTAACTCTGAACCCTTTCTCAATAAACAAATCCCCTGCTCAATGGAAATTGCCAAATCATGGCAATCCACCAGACTATAAAGCTTAGACATTCTTTGCCAATATGCTGTAAAATCAAATAGTTCACTATCATCTTCAAAGGGGAGTGGTAAGGTGAGAAAATATCTTGTGGCAATTTGCTTTTGATATTCTTCCCCTTCAACCACATTTTTTTCATTTTTAAGATGCTCTAATGCTGTTTCTAAGAAATACAAATCTTTTTTAAATTTTTTCAAAGAGTGATTTATTTTATTTTTAGCGTGCAAAATAAAACTTTCTATATCCAAATCATTATCTTCTTGAATATAAGTTCCTAACTCCTTTAAAGGAATTCCCAAATAGATGCTCATCGTAATGAAATCAAGCAAAATCATTTGATTTTTCACATAATATCTATAACCATTTTCAGGGTTTACCCACGCCGGAACCAAAATGCCAATTTCATCGTAATACCTTAAAGATGTGTGGCTCACGTTTTTAATTTTGGCCACTTCACCAATGGTAAAATATTTTTTCATAAGACCTCACAAAAAAGCTTGACTCTCATATTATATGAGGCTTTAAACTCACGATACATCAAGAGTTGATTTCGGGCAAATATTTTTTTGTCTAAATAGAGCTAACTTGCAACTTTAAAATGATTAGGAGGCGAATATGATTACGAATATAGACACCAAATCCGTTTTTAAATTTACTCTTCCCACCATTGGAGCTATGGTCTTTATGGGATTTTATACCATGGTGGATGGCTTTTTCGTCGCCAATTTTCTAGGCGTTATCCCCCTTTCAGCGGTTAATATCACTTTTCCGACCATGTCGGTTTTTTTAGCCATCGGGGCAATGCTTGGCATGGGTGGCAGTGCGGTTTGCGCCACTTTACTTGGCGAAGGTAACGGAAAAGAAGCCAAAGAAAAGGCTACTTTATTTATTGCCACCGGCCTGGGGCTTGGCATTTTTATTTCAGTGATTGGCATATTTTACTTAAAGGAAATATTGTATTTTTTAGGAGCAAATGAAGAGACTTATGGCTATGCCTACGATTATCTATTCTATATCTTACTGTTTGCGCCCTTTGTCATTGGCCAAATTATTATTGAAAATGCAATGATTGCCTCAGGTCGCCCACATCTTTCCTTCATAACAATCTTAGCCGGTGGCTTGACAAACATCATTCTTGATTATGTTTTTATTAAACTAGGCCTGGCAATGGCCGGAGTGGGCTTGGCCACCGGGCTCGGTTTTTTTGTTCCTTGCTTCATTGGCTTCATTTTTTTCGGCACCAACAAACGGCACAAAACTTTACATTTCACTAAATTCAGTTTTGATTTACGAGCGATTTTAAAAGCTTCCGGCAATGGCTCTTCAGAGATGGTCACCATGCTTTCCACATCTGTTATTGTTTATCTGTTTAATATTACGATGTTAGATTTAGTTGGCAATGTCGGGGTGGCAGCAATCACAGTCATTTTA
This sequence comes from uncultured Thermodesulfobacteriota bacterium, assembly GCA_964368195.1. GTDB lineage: Bacteria > Desulfobacterota > Desulfarculia > Adiutricales > Adiutricaceae > Adiutrix. Next base: position 19,017 of record CAYJAF010000033.1, on the reverse strand, counting down.
TATGCGCAAATGTTTGGAAATACCCTTTTTGTGGGCTACACAGTCGGCATTGCACCGGTGATAAGCTATAATTACGGCGATAGAAATATAAAAAATTTAAGGGCGCTTTTTAAGCTGAATATAAAATTTGTAACTTTTTGTTCGGTTCTTTTATTTCTCTTGGCCATTAGTTTAAGCGATAAAATTGTGGCTGTATTTGCCGCCCAAGGCACAGAAACAAACCGCTATGCCATTGAAGGGATGCTTTTGTTTTCTTTTTCATTTTTATTTTCCGGCTTTAATATTTTTGCCTCAGGCATGTTCACAGCTTATTCAAATGGGAAAGTTTCAGCCTTTATTTCATTTTTAAGAACCTTCTTTTTTATCATCATTTCTCTTTTAACTTTACCGAAAATAATCGGCTTAAAAGGAGTTTGGTTAGCTGTGCCCATTGCCGAAGTTTGTTCGTTTTTTGTCGTGCTCTATTTTCTTTATGCTTATAAAGATGTTTACATGTATGCCAAATCAAATTCTTTAGCACAAGACAAACTATCTTGTCGATGCTGAAGAACTCTCTTTTAGGCGTTTTTCAGCAAGGCACGCCGACTTTCGCACCCCTTTTGCGTTCGCAAAAGGCCGCCGGAAGTGAATTCCGGCTGGTGCTTCGCCTGCGGGGCGTCTGCCAGACGGCAGTCGCCTGAGCCGCCGCTAGCGGCATTTTCTCAGGGAAAAACATATCGAGTTTTGCTAAAAGGGGCGTAATTCTCTTGCATATTTTCCCCTTGATTTTTCGCTGTTTCATCAATTATTGCTAGCTGTTATTACATTTTTCAGCGGCGACTATCTTACCAAAAAAATTAACCAAAGGCAGCAGCACACCGAAACAGCAAACTTTAATCCGGCAAAATTTGTTTCCGCCGATACCGAAAGGCATAATAACTCATATGCAGTAAGCTGGCAGCTTGACGGTCATTTTTCTTTGCTCGCTCATAAGCTTCTTTAATTAATTTCTTTTCCAAAGCTAAGAAATCCAGGCCGTCTGCTGGCAATTTCAACTCACTTAAATCAGTTAAAGAATTAATTTTTTCGGCAAAATATTGGCCGGGATTTAAAACCGGCCCCACATCGTTAAGATCAAACAATCCGCCGCTATTTAACAGCACGCCACGTTCAATTAAATTGCGAAGCTCTCGAATGTTTCCGACCCAATGGTGTTCTTTGAGCCAACTGATGGCCTCTGGTTTAAAACCGGTAATTTTCTTTTGATATTTTTTCGAAAACTCCGCCAAAAAATGTTGGGCAATAAGCAAAACATCTTCCGGCCGCTCATTTAAAGATGGGATATGAATCAAAATTACAGCCAAGCGATAAAACAAATCTAAACGAAAGCTATTTTCCCCAACCATTTTCATAAGGTCTTGGTGGCTGGCGGAAATAATGCGGGTGGAAACTTGCCTTTTTTTTGCATCACCCAAGCGGTAAAACTCACCGCTTTCAATAAAACGGAGCAATTTTGCTTGCAAATCAAACGGCATATCCCCTATTTCGTCTAAAAAAAGGCTTCCACCGGCAGCTTCTTCCACCAATCCATTACGCCCCTGTTTATTTGCCCCGCTAAAGGCACCACCGGCATAGCCAAACAGCTCGCTTTCAAGAAGGCTGGCCGGAATGGCGGCACAATTCACGGCCACAAAATTGCCACGCCGATTTGGACTGTAGTAATGAATAGCCCGGGCAATCAATTCCTTCCCTACCCCCGATTCTCCGCTAATTAAAATGGGGGTATCTTGGCTTTGAGCGGCTTTCTCCACAATGGTCATGGTGTGTGAAATAGCGTCACTGGAGCCCACAATAAAGGGCATATCTTCGTTTATATTTTGCGTTTGCAGAGCGCGCACCTCACCTCTTAAGCGGCTGGTCTCTAAAACGCGGTCTATTGCCAGGATCAATTCCGGCAGTTGAATGGGCTTAATTAAGTAATCTGCCGCCCCCCGTTTCATGGCAGCAATAACTGTTTGCAAATCATCATAAGCGGTTAAGATAATAGTCGGCGGTGGGTTATCCAAAGACTGTAAAAAGTCAAGACCGCTAAGCCCCGGCAGGCCAACGTCTAACAGCAAAACCTCCGGAGGGCTTGTTCTCACCATTTCTTGAGCTTGTTCTGCTGAGTCAAAACAAGTAATTTGATGCTTAGCTCCCAAAGCATAAGAAATGGAGTGGCGAATATTTTCCTCATCATCAACTAAATAAATAACAGCCATATCTACCCTTTTAAAAAATCCCTAAAGATTCAATCCGTTTCCGAGGTCACCAAAGGCAGAATCGGAAAAGTTATTTGAAACTCAGCCCCACCAAGACGGCTATGAACCAATTCAATAGAACCATTGTGATCTAAGACAATGCGCTGACATATATTAAGGCCAATACCGGAACCGTCTTTTTTCGTGGTGTAAAAAGGTTGAAAGATATTCTCTTCATCACTTTTCGTCAAGCCGGGCCCGGAATCAGCCACATTGGCAATCAGGTCACCATTTTTTTGCCTGGTGGAAATATAAATTTTCTTGCGCCCACTTTGCCCTTCCATGGCTTGAACGGCATTGGCAATTAAATTTAAAAAAAGCTCTTCAATTAGCTGACGGTTCAGAAGAATCTCAGGAATATTATCATTTAAGTTTAGCTCAAGTTCAACATTTTGTTTGCGAAGTTCCACTCGGCTCAGCTCAACAGCATTCAAAATGGCGTGCCCCAAAGAAAAAGGAGCCAAACAAGGCTGAGATGGTCGGGCGAAATCCAATACTCGCCGAATAACGGCCGAGATGTGGCCGGTGCTCTGCCTTGCTCGCCGCAGAAGCTCAACTTCTTCGCTTTGAAAATCTGAAGAAGCATCAATATTGGCCAAGAGAGTATCAATTATTATGCTGATAGATGATAAAGGGTTGCGAATCTCATGGGCAATGCCGGTGGCCACATTACCAAGGGAGGCCATTTTTTCGCGCAGACGCAAAGCTTCTTCCATCTTTTTAAAGGTTGTAATGTCTAAAGCATTGATAATCACGGCGTCTTCGCCTTGGTAAGTGGTGCCTTTAATGCGCATCAAAAGGCATTTTTCCTCCGGCTCTTCGCGATACCCTTGGTCAAATTTAAAAACACGCCCCTCTAAATCGACTTGACTGGCCGGTTCTTCTTTAACTTTATTATAGCATTGCAAAAACTCATGACGATCTTTGGGGTTTAAATTGAGGCTTACAAAGTTATAGATATTAAAATTGAGCGGCAATTCTCCGCAAATATCTTTTTGAACTTGGCTTTGATAGACAACGTGATCTTGCGCGATCACCAAAGTGGCCACCAGTGAACGTTCAACCAGATCTTGAAACTGACGAGCATTTTTCTCTTTCTGGTAATTATCTATAGTTTGCAGCATCTTATTGATGCTCTCGGCCAATTGCCCCAATTCGTCTTTAGTTTGCACCGGTAAGTGTTTGGGGGAATCTTCACCTTTATCTATTTTAGAAACTGCCCGAGTGAAGCGAGTCAATGGTGCTAAGACCACTTTTTCCATAAAGAGTAAGCTAATTAAGCCAAAGAGCAAACCAAGAAAGCCCAAACCAATATTGTAGTAATAACTGGCTTTTTCAATCACGTTGAACTGATTGCGGTCGATGCTCACAGCCAAAAGAAGGTTTTGCCCATCTAAGCTTGGTAAAATTGTTTGGCTGGTAATTTTGCTTTCAGTTCGGGTGGTGGATATGGCAGGAGTATGTTTTGTAGCCGAAATTGTAGCTTGACCGGTGGTAGGAGCCAATTTATCAGCAGAGATGATTTCAACTTTTTGCGTTTCAGCTCCGGCTAAGCTTACTAAAAATCTTTGGTCAATAAAGCGGCCCATAAGCAAAATTCCTTGGCTGGGGCCGGAAAAATCAGATTTTAAAATTTGATGACCTGACACCAAAAGAGTAAAGCCACCCAACTCTAAAAAGCCACTTTGCTCTTTAACCGAAGAGCTACCAATCAAGTTAGTGAAAAGGCTTGTTATTTTTTGTTGGAGAAGCAGCTCGAAGTCTTGATCCCAATTGGGCGGGAGTTGACGGTAAATAGCTGATATAAGTTTACCGGAAGCGTCCACAACAAAAAAGAAGTTAAGTTGGGAATAATCCATAAAAGTGGGAGTGACATCAGTGGCGGTATAATCGCTATTTTCGCCTTTGGCAAATTGATAAGTGGCCGACCAAATACCCCAATCTTTATTAATTAAACTCATCACCTCTAAGCGATATTCCAACTCTTGTTTGAGTAAGGCCAAGCGATGATTTACGGTGCTTGTTTCTAAAGCAAGAGAGCTACTTTGAACAAAAAAATTCGAAGTATAAAGCACAGCCCCCACTAAGATGGCAAATGAAATGCCAAAAATCAAAATTGTTTTTTTCCGTATACTCATAATCTCAAACGCCTCCTAGTGCACTTTTTGGCAATGGTGTCCTTTTTTGTGCTTCGGTTGGCTTTTCTGGTCAAGAGCAAAGCCAAGGACACTAGGAGGCCGCCAAAGCAGCAAACACTCTCTTCACACCCTTAAGGTTTTCCCAGATATTTAGCAATAAACAGAGGTGTTTCCATGAAAAAAACATCGTGAGGGGTCGCTTCTTTTAAAAGCTCAGCTAACTCTCGTTTGGAATCTAGCTCGTCTAAATGCTCTTGCATTTCGTCATATTTATCACGGATATTTTTCAAAACCGCTAACATTTGCGGAATAGGAGCCTGCGCAGGCAAGCCCAATTCCAACAATAAAAGCTCAGTGGGGCGGCCAAGAGTGCTACGCCACAGCGGCAAAACAGCCAAGCTTTGGCTGTTGCGCTTGCCTGTGCTAAACTGTAAAGCCTCCCGCCGCAAAACCGTTCTCTTTGTGCCGCTAGCCGGTGCTCCATTTAGGTAACGACTTGTTTCTCCTGCTAGTTTTCCTAGTGATTTCTCAAGTTGCAAAAGCCAAGATCCCGATGGGTCTGGCTCGGCATTATATAATGTTGCTCCCTTCACCGCTTCAATTAACGGCGAGATGACTTCCAAAGTGTGACGATCGGCATCTTTTAAGTCGCTTGGAGCTAAGCCCAATTCATGGAGTGTTTGCCCTAAAAGCGGTGACAATTCTTGTTCTGGGCGAGAGATCCCCACGGTGACTGTTTTGGCTTGATGACGAATTGTATCGATGGGGCGGCTTATATCTTGGGCCATGGCTATCAGAAGTCCGGCCATTTCAAGACGCAAAGCCAGATTATCATCTTGAGATAATTCATTAAAATATTTCATGAACTTCAAAGCAACCCCGGCTGACAAAGCGCAATCCAAACCCTTAGCCGCAATGAGCGAGACCACACTTTGTAAGGCCCCGCGTGCCTGATCCCAATTCCAAAGAGCCGGATTTTCCACTCCGCGCAAAAGCTCCTCACCGGCTTGCCGCACCAAGCGAGCAGCTTTGTCTATACTTTGAGCCACAGCAATGCCAAAAAGGTGGCCGGCCACTGTGGCTAAAACAAAAGCCAAGCCTCCCCCGGCTTCGGGTAAGGGAATAACAGCTTCGGCCACCCGGTCAAAGCGTTTTTCATTTTCACAACATAAAACAATGGGTTTGCCATTATGGGCTTTAAAAATTGCCACTTCCTTAACCGTATCAGAAACCACTTCCTCTGGCAAAGCGTTGGCCACCACCAAGGTGAGGGGCTCGGTGGAAAGGTCTATGTGTTTTTTATCCTCCGTCACGTCACAAGGTATGGCTTTATAGCATAACTCACTCATTTTAATGCGAATTTCCTCGGCAGCCACCAAGTTTTCGCCATTTCCAACCAGAGCCCAATTTTGCGCTTGTGGGGCATAATGCTGTGCTATTTTCGCTATTTGTGGCTTTAAAGCCAAGACCTCGTTAATTTTAGCCGGCAAAGCGGCCAAGGCCCCAAACTCGGCGGCCACTTCCGAAGAAGTCAAAACTCCGAGCTCCGCCCCAATAAAGAGGGCTAAAAGCTTTCCGGCGGCCACTTGTGAATAATAGGCTTTGGTGGAGGCAACCGACATTTCAATATCTCGGCCGTCACTGGTGTAGAGATAAGAATCTGCTTTTTGCACCAGAGCTGAATTGCGTCGGTTGACAATGACGTGTATCCAAGCTCCGCGGCGGCGAGCAATATCGACCACCCGGTTAGTATCAGTGGTGGTGCCACTTTGGGAAATGGCCACCACCAAGGTTTCCGTCATTTTAACTGAACTCAAAAAACCAAATAGTTCTGAAGCCTTACAAGCTTCAACTTTAATTTCAGTGCGAGCCAAAGAGCGCCGCAAGAGCTGAGCCACCCCCAAACCGGCCATGGCGGCCGTGCCATGACCAATAACAATAATACGCCGCAGTGGAATAGAATCCTGCGCTGCCAATCGCTCTTTTAAAGCTTGGCCACCGCCAAACCCGGCCGTTAGAAAAGCGAGACCTTCCTCAGTTTTTGCCACTTTCCCCACCAATGTTTTGCGCACGCTCTCCGGGGCTTCGGCAATTTCTTTTTCAATAAAGTAATTGAAATCACCACGAAAAATATCCCGGGAAAAAATATCAATAGCCTCTAAATCAGGGCTCCAATCGGCGCCCGTCAAGCGACCGGCAGTGAAAGAAGTTTCCCCATTTTTTGCCCCTAAAACAAGGCAAACGCCCTCCTCTCCCCCGGTATTCAGAGAATAAGAAGAGCGAGCCGCTGAAGCCAAACCGTAAAGTTCAGAAGCCAAGAGCCAGCCATCTTTCATTGGGCTGACGTAGAGAGCTTGGCCACTTCCTTGCTGAGCCAAGCCCATAAGCTCGGGATTGACGGTAGATTGAATGCCCACCGCCAAAGAACCGCGGCAGGCTTTCATGGCCTCGGTTAAACGCATCCCAAGGGGGGCATCGCTCGTGGTATCTAAGGTCATGCGCACGGGCAGAATTTTGGAATCGGTGCTGACTTCAGGGGTCAAGCCTAGCCCACGCTCGGTGACGGACGCAGCCTTCAAAGCAGCGTAGTTGTCAATATCACCATTGATTACAGCAACAAGCTCTCCACCTTTGGCTTGGCCCGGAAGGCTTCCGTCCACCGGATGGCAATTGGCCACGTTGATGCTCCCGTGGGAAGCCCAGCGAGTGTGAGCCAAAACATTTAAGCCGGCCAAGTGTTCACTGGCCGACCACAGTAAGGAATCTGCGGCAATTGCTTTGCGCAAAACCGCCCCATTGTCGCCCAAGTGGCCGACTAAGCTCGCAACTTTATGCTGACAACGCAAAACAGCCGCACCATTTTCGCTGCGACCCAGAAAAATGCGCCCGGTTTCCGTTTCACCTAAATTCAGGCGCACAGCTTCTGAGGCCAACTCCAAGGGGATAGACCAGTCGTTGGGCAAGGTGAGGCAAATGGCCAAACCAGCTGAATCGCGCCCGCGGACTTCTAATTTATCCAAGGAATCCAACACTCTTTCCAAAGACCAAGCGGTAAAAAGAGAAGAGGCATTTCCCCTTTGCTCGCCGGGTAAAAGTGCCAATGTTTTTTCGGCAAAATCTAAAAGCTCAACCTGAACTTGCCAATGGTAATCTTTCAGTTTCTCATTTAAAAGGCTTAAATCTTCGGTTGAACCTTGGCTCAAAATTGTCTGAGCACAAGAAGTGGCACAAGAATCAAGAGTTTGAGCCAAAGAGACGAAAACATCTTTAGTCTGGGCGTTAAAGACAACGCCTTTGAAAACAGCAAAAGACATAAGCTCGGCAAAACGACCGGCCAAATCATCTAAAACTTTTGCAGCCGAATCCCAATCGCCTCCATCGCCGGCGGCTTTGAGATTTTGTTCTATATTTAAATATTTAGCCAAATCAAATTGACTATCAACCTGCGCTGAGGAGAGAAAACCAACTATTCCACACATAAGAGCCTTCCAAGTTTAGCCGTAGCTATTGATTTTAATATTATAGTCTATATCGAAAAAAAATCAAATACCCTACGTCGGCACTATCACGATAAGGACTAGGCGGCTAAATTTTCAACGTTCACTTAGGGAGTAAGCATCAAAATCAACACAGACTCACCTTGTTAAATCGTTGATATTAAGTGCAAAAGACAAACAAATCGAACTCACACCTAGCGAAAGTAATTTCAACTAGAATTACTATAATAAAAGGTTATGCCCCAATTGGAATTCCAATAGGGGCATTTTCATTGTGGAAACGATTCAGCCACTTCTCGGCAAGAAGTGCTACCTGCTCTATTTTAAGCAAGCGATAGCGGCATCGGCGTAGGCCGCCGGCCCTGCCGGCCGGCTAATAGTAAAGAGCGGTGGAAGCGTTCTTAACTTTAATGATGAAGGCAGAAACACCGGCGTTTTTGTGTTCGGCAACGTAAGCTTCCGCAATTTCTCTAACGTAAGAGTCAGCACCGGGTTCGGCACTTTGCAAATCCACAACCGTAGTGTTTTCCTGGACTAACCCCTCCGGGGAATGCCATTGCCCGCGAGAGCTGGTCATGGTCAAGCCTTCGGGAAATCGCGGGGTAACCACTTTGGCTACGAACATCCTCACATCTTGTTCCTGAAGCACTTTTTCGCCCCAGCCATGGCCCAAATGGAGCCGATACCAGGTGACTTTTTCCTGAAAACGAGTTTCAGCAGATAAAATGCTAGATGCCATAATAAAAGTTGCCAAACCACAAATCAATAACATTTTTCGTAAAAACATAAATCACCTAATAAGAGCTAAAAAAAACTTTCCAAGGCCGAGACCTTGGAAAGCGTGCGAGAGAAATATTAAAAAAGAGGTTTTGATGTTTCCGAAAGCATAACCAAGTGTTCATATTCTTGATTAATGCGTTCGCCGATTTGAGCAATATCTTCTTCCGTCAGGTGGCGGAAACGCCCTTGGGGCTTGATATAGTCAGTTACGGGGATGGGTTTGTCAACTTTTTTATTCATGATGACTTGACCATCGATGATTTCATAAAGCGGAAAAACACGGCTGTTCACCACTAAACGAGCGCTGTCCACAGCCAATTCCGATTTCATGCGCCAGCCCGTGGGGCACGGAGCATAAACGTGGATATAGGCAGGGCCGGGAATAGCGGCAGCACGGCGAATTTTATTCATCATATCCAAGTGGAAAGCCGGGGAGGCTGTGGCCACGTAAGGAATATTGTGAGCTGCGGCAATGGCCGGCATATTTTTCTTCCAGGTGCTTTGACCTTTGGAATATTTACCGGCGGGTGAGGTGGTGGTGCTGGCTCCGAAAGGAGTGGCCGAGCTCCGTTGGATACCGGTGTTCATGTAGGCTTCATTATCTAAACAGATGTAGATGAAGTTTTCATGATAGCGCTCCAAAGCCCCGGAAAGAGCTTGAAGACCAATGTCAGCCGTGCCGCCGTCACCGGCCACAGCCACCACGGGGATGCGTTTGTCAGGCAGCTTACCCTTACGGCGTAAGATGGTGTTACCGGCATCAACGCCTGAGGCAACAGCAGCTGCGTTCTCAAAAGCCACGTGGAGCCAGGGAATTTCCCAGGCCGATTGCGGAAAAGGGGTGGTGCAGACTTCCATACAGCCGGTGGCTGAAACAGCCATGAAATCACGCCCCAAAGCCTTGAGAAGCAGGCGCAAAGCCAAAACTTCGCCGCAACCTTGGCAAGCCCGGTGCCCCGGAGCCAAAGTGTCGGGGCCTTTGGGGAAAGTTTTTGCCGTAATCTTTTCATAAGGCACGGCAGCTGAATTTAACATTTTCATTCGTTCACCCCCACCATTTCATATTGGCCCGGACGACCACTGGTGCCGGTTTCCTTAACTCTTTCGATAATGTATTTAAAGTGATTGCGCGGAACATCGCGACCGCCCAAGCCCACCACAAAGTTGGCAATGTGCGGACGATTTTCCAAGCTGTAACAAAGGGAACGAACTTCGGTCGCCACCGGGCCTTCGGGGTAACCGGGGACAAAGTGACGATCGCAAATAGCCAAGTATTTAGCGCCTTTGATCACATCCAAAAGCTCTTCCACCGGGAAAGGACGCCACAGGCGCAAGCGCACGAGGCCCACTTTTTCCCCGGCAGCCCGCATTTCGTCAATAGCATCCATAGCCGTTTCGCTGATGGAACCCATGGTGAGCAAAATGGTTTCGGCATCTTCAGTTTTATAGCTTTCCACTAAATTATACTGACGACCGAAAATGGAGGCAAACTCATCGAAAGCTTTTTTCACGTAAGGTTTGGAAGCCAAAAGAGCTTCATCACAAGCTTTACGAGCTTCCATATAAACTTCCGGGGGCCCTAAGGTACCGAAACTCATGGGATTATTTAAATCCATTTTATAGTTGGTCACGTAAGGGGGTAAGAATTTTTTGATTTTATCTTTTTCCGGGAAGGTGATGGGCTCAATAAAGTGAGAGAGAGTGAAACCATCTAAATTCAACATAAAGGGCAACATGACGTTAGAATCTTCGGCAATGCGGAAGCTGATCAAAGTCATGTCAACGGCTTCTTGGCCGTTTTCCACAAAGACTTGAACCCAGCCGCAATCACGCACGGCCATGGTGTCTGAGTGGTCATTCCAAATGTTGATGGGCCCGGAAATGGCCCGGTTGGCCACGGCCATAACCACCGGCAAGCGGAGCATGGGCGTGATAAAAACAATCTCAGACATCAACATCAGCCCTTGGCTGCTGGTAGCCGTGAAAGTTCTGGCCCCGGCCGCCGAAGAGCCCAAGCAGGCACTCATGGCCGAATGCTCTGATTCCACCGGGACATATTCAGCGTCTAACTCGCCGTTGGCCACTAAATCAGAAAGGTGCTCCACGATGTGAGTCTGGGGGGTGATGGGGTAAGCCGCAATAACCTCGGCTTCAGCCAATTTAACGGCCTCGCTAATGGCCAGTGAGACTTCAATGCCCACCGGTTTGGTGCTGTCAGTTACGCTCACGCTTACACCTCCTCCACAACCATTTGGATGCATTTTTTGGGGCATTCCACAGCGCAGACACCACAACCTTTGCAATAATCCAAATCAGCTTCGTAATATTTCTCTTCCGGGCCCATATCTTTATAGACGCCGTCAGGGCAGTAAATATAACAGAAAGCGCAGTAAATGCACTTTTCACGGTCTAAAACAGGCCGCGCAGAACGCCAGTCGCCGGTTTTAAAATTCCGCGAGCTACCAGGTTTAGCGGTCAAACCCATGGGCAACTCAGAGACCTTGAAGGCCCCTTCAACCGTTACTTTTGATTTATCACTCATTTCAGCCCTCCACATTCACAGTGTCGAAAGCCCGTTGAAAGGCTTCCAAATTTTTGGGAGCAAGGGTGGGGCCGAAGCGATCGTCCAATGGCCCTTTAACTTCTTGGGGGGTGGCCACGCCCATAACTTTGGAAAGGGCACCCATCATTACAGTATTAGTAATTGGCACTTTCAAAATTTCAAGCGCAATGTGCAAAGCATCCACCGTGGCTATTTTTTGGGTAAAGCCATATTGCTCACGAATTTTTTCCGCCGGGTGAGTGGAGTTGATAATCAAAAAACCATCATCTTTCAAACCGGCATTGACCTTAGTAACGTTCATGACGCTTGGGTCAAGCACAACCACCACATTCGGTTGGTAAATTTTTTCCCGCAAACGAATGGGAGTTTCAGAAATGCGTAAAAAGGAGGTCACCGGAGCCCCTCGACGCTCGGGGCCGAAACTGGGGAAAGCTTGAGCATATTTGCCGCTACCAATGGCTGCTTGCGCCATGAGTTCAGACGACGTCACCGCCCCCTGTCCCCCCCGGCCATGGAACCTGATTTCTATCATGTTACTTTTCTCCTGGCCTAAAAAAGCCGCTCTTAATTAAGAGCCCATAGTAAAAGGTGTAAGCCCGAAAACCTCTAGAACAAGGAAAAGCTGATTAATTAGCGTTTCCTTTTGGAAGTTGGCAATTTACCGACTTCACCGTCGCCTTTAATGAGAGGAAAACCCATGGTTTTCCGTCCCACAGAGGGCTCATGAAAGGCGTGCGTGCCATCGCTGATTTATTCTGCTTTAAGAATAAATCAACATTTCCTAAATTGAGAGGGCCGGACAGTTTAGCCAAGACGAATTTTCGCCTATGGTGTCGTTGTTTAAAAAACAGCCTTAACACATCTTGAAGTTGCCAAAAAATTTATTGCCATCGCTTCAAATGTCTTGCTATAATACATGAGATTAAACTTGGAAACAAGAGTATTTAAAATTTTTTTCCCACTTTTTACAGAAAGAAGTTACTTGTGATTCAGCTTTTATGTGGTGCTATGTTAATAGCTTTACTTATTTTTACGCCATCTTCCCTTTTTGCCGAAGAAAAGCGGTTACTTATTTTAGCCTCCAGCGGCAACAAAGGCGACAACTTCGCCCACGTAACCTTTCAAAAATTCATGGATTTAGTCCAAGAAAAAGCACCCGGAGCTTTTGATATTCAATATCGCCCGGCTCTGGCCATGGGTGATGAAGCCGAAACCGTGCGTTTAGTGCAAAGCGGCTCCATTCAAATGGCCACCCTTTTATCTAACACCATGGCCACCTTCGCCCCTTCGGTTGGCTGGATGAATATGCCCTATTTTTTCCCTGATCGCGAAAGTTTCCACCGGGCAGCTTTAAAAATGTGGGATACCACCAACGAATTAATGATCAAAGAATCGGGCTGCCGCATCATTGCCATTAACGAAATTGGTTTTCGCAACCTCACCATCAATGAAGATAACAAAGCCACGAATTTAACCGACGCCCAAAAGCTCAAAATACGCCTGCCTGCCAGTGCCCAAGGAGCTGCCCTTTACGGTGCCCTCGGTTTAACTCATATCCCTGTGAACTTTGCCGAAACCTTTAGTGCGCTGGCTCAAAACTTAGTCGACGGCCAAGAGTCAGCTTACGCTTTGGTCACTTTGAAGAAATTTTACGAAGTGCAAAAATATGCCCTCGATATTGAAACGGGGCTCCATGTTGGTTTCATTATTGGAGAGGAAAAATGGCTAAACGAATTGCCGGAAAATTTGCGCCAAGCTGTAATAGAGGCCGGGCGCGAAGCCACCACCTATGAGTTTGAAGTGATCGCCCCCAAATATTTGGCGCTGGCCCGAGCTGAAATGGAGGCCGCCGGCATGGAATTCCTTGGCCGCCCCACTGATTTTGCCACCTGGCAAGAGCTGGGCCGCCAAGCTTGGCCCGCCATTTACGAAATCATCGGCCGCGGAGACGCTGAAGCCGGAGAAAAGCTGGTAGAGCAAGCCCGCCAAGCCATGGACGCAGGGCTTAGCCCTGCACCCTGAAATGCTTCGCATTTCCCCGACGTCGCTTGGCCTGTGGGCCAAGCTTGCGATGTTATGAGCAAGCAGTTATCGTTTCCGAGTAGCCACTTTGAGCAGGGGCAAGAGTGTTTTATTCAATCTTGCTGAAAACAACTAAACTATTAATATCATGCAAATATTTAGTTAC
>CAYJAF010000033.1:0-5472 GCA_964368195.1 uncultured Thermodesulfobacteriota bacterium | reverse complement strand
GGAATTGAACACTATTAGTCCTACTGTTTGAGCGAAGCGAGTTGTAGGACTAATAGTGTCAATTACAGCAAAGTTACTCCGTAGGAGCCCGAGAAATCAACAAATAAGACGTTCTTGCTCTGGGAAAATAACAAATCAGATTGACACTAGCAGTAATTCACTACAATGAATAGTTTAGGTTCAAAATGCTGAAATATTTAAGCAAATTATTTAACATAATAGAAGATTGGGCCGGGGCTATCTCTCTGGCCCTTTTAATGCTGGTGCTGGCCGTCCAGGTCTTTGGCCGAGCCGTGGGCTTTGGAGCATCACTCGCCTGGACAGATGAATGCGCCCGCTTCCTCTTTGTCTGGAGCGTCTTTCTGAGCTTGCCCTTCGCTTCCAAAAAAGGGGCCATGGTTCACATTAAATTGACTGAAAAGCTAATGCCCTCAAGCCTAAAAGCATTGCGGCCAAAAATTGCCACAGGCCTCTGGGCTCTTTCGGCCCTATTTTTCGCTATCCTTTCGATGGCCAACATCTTGGCTCGGGCTGACTTTCCGCAACTGACACCAATTTTAGGGCTCAACCAAAACCACCTAATGCTGGTGGTGCCGCTCTCTTTTGCGATGGTCTTTGTGCGTTCCGGTTGGGATTTTTTCAATCCCCCGGCAATAGTGGCAGCCACTTCAAACCTCACACCAGAAACAAAGTAAAATTTCATGTTACCGGCTATTGTCTTCATCTTCGTTGTCTGGCTGGGATTACCCTTATTGGCTCCCATCGCCTGGGCTGCTGTGGCCGGTTTATGGGCCAACGGCCATGACCCCATTATGGCAGCCGAGGCCTTTTACCGTGGGCTCGACAGCCTGCCCCTAACGGCCATTGCCGGTTTTGTTTTAGCCGGCGGCCTCATGAGCCCCAGCGGATTGACAGAAGAGCTCATCGTCTGCGCCCGGCGCCTCGTTGACCGGGCCTCCGGCGGCTTGGCCCTGGTCACCATTTTGGCCTGCCTCTTTTTCAGCACTTTATCTGGTTCCGGTGGAGCCACCACTGCCGCCATTGGGGCCATCATGATCCCGGCCATGCTCAAAGCCGCCTACCCCCCTGAATACGCCGGGGCCATGGCCGCCACCGGCGGAGTTTTGGGCATTCTCATTCCCCCATCTATCCCCATGATTATCTATGCTGCTCAAGCTAACGTCTCAGCTGATCGGCTCTTCATGGCCGGGTTAATCCCCGGGGCACTTTTGGCGGCGCTATTGCTCCTCACCGCCTGGCTGGACGCCAAACGACGCGGGCTAGCTGCCGCGCCTTTAGATGCAATAGCAAGCGAAAAAACTCTCGGGCGGCTTTTGTGGCAAGCCAAATTTGCGCTTGCTTTACCGTTTTTAGTTTTAGGAGGGATCTGGGGCGGAATTTTCACCCCCACCGAAGCGGCGGTGGTGGCAGTGTTTTGGGCACTGGCTGTGGGGCTGGTGCGAGGCAAGCTGCGCCTCAAAGATATTGGCACTGTTTTAAGGGAGACTTCTCTTTTGGCCGGGGGGGCCATCATTTTACTGGCCCCGGCCACGGCCCTGGCCCGCTATTTGGCTATCATGGGCATACCACAAACTTTGGCCGGGGGCTTGGTGGAATTGGCCGGAGGAGCTACGGGCTTCCTATTCATCTTGGCCATCACCCTCTTTCTCTGCGGCTTAATTGCCGACACCATCTCGATGATCGCCATCATGACGCCCATCTTTCTGCCGGTAGCCGCCATTTTAGGCGTTGACCCCATAATCATGGGCTTGGTTTTTATTTTAGGTTGCGAAGCCGGGTTTTTAACTCCTCCCTTTGGCGGGAACCTCTTCATTGCCGCTCGGCTTTCTGCTTGCGACCTCGGTCGGCTCTCCGTCGCCGCTCTCCCTTACGTCTTCATCATTATGCTCGTCACCGCTCTTATTATCTTGTTTCCGCAAATCTTCTTCCTCTGATTTTACTCCGGCAGTATAAAGGGCACAATAAGCTCCACCTTGGGCCAAAAGCTTGGAGTGAGTCCCCGCCTCCACTATCTCACCATCGTTTATGACGAAAATGCAATCAGCTGAACGAATGGTGGAAAGGCGGTGAGCAATGACAATAATGGTGCGGTGTTCCATGAGGCGATCTAAGGCATCTTGAACCAGTTTTTCCGATTTATTATCCAAAGCACTGGTGGCTTCATCCAAAATAAGTAACGGAGAATCTTTTAAAAAAGCCCGAGCAATGGCCAGACGCTGTTTTTGACCGCCGGACAAAAGAATGCCCCGCTCTCCAATCTTCGTTTCCAAACCCAACTCCGTCGAAGAGATGAACTCAGCTAAGTTGGCGTTGCGCAAGGCCTGCCAAATCTCTTCCTCGGTGGCGTTGAGTTTACCTAAAAGCAAATTATCTTTCACAGTTCCGGAAAAGAGAACGTTATCTTGAAAGACCATTGTAACTTGGCGGCGCAAAGATTCGACAGTATAGTCTTTAATGTTTTGGCCATTTATGTGAATCTCACCGCCAGTTACGTCGTAAAGGCGCGCCACCAAGCTGCTTATGGTGGTTTTGCCTCCCCCGGAATTACCCACCAAAGCAATTTTCTGCCCGACTGAAACTTTAAAGTTAAGCCCCTTTAAAACCGGCACGTCAGGAGTATAGGCGAAATCAACATCTTTAAATTCCATGCTTTTAAAAGACTCGAGCTCGCTTGCGTCAGGGGAGCTGGTAATGGTCGACTTAGTGCCAAAAATTTCAAAGACCCGGTCAATGGCCATAAAAGAGAGAAGAACACTTACGTAATTGGTGCCGATTGACCGCAAAGGAGTGTAGAGCATGATGGTGGCCCCAAGGAAGGCCACGAAGCTGCCCACGGTCATGTCTCCACTGGCAATAAAGCGGCTACCAAACCAGAGAACTAAAGCAATGCCCACTGAACCCAGCAAATGCAAAAGCGGAGAAAACCAGCCGCTACCTTGGACAATTTTCACCATCAAAGTAAAGAGATTGCCCAGAAGGGTTTCGGCTTTTTTACTAAATTCATCTTCCAAAGTGAATGATTTTATTATTTTTTGGCCACTATAAGCTTCATTATAAGCCGTTAAAAAATGACCACTGGCAGCCACTTGCCGTTCGGTTGCGGCTTTTATTTTGCGCTTCACCGTTTTTACAGGGTATACCGCAAAGGCAAAAACTCCTAAAGTAAGAAGCGTCATTTGCCAAGAGTTATAAATCATAACCCCAAGTAAAGCCAATGACGAGAAAAAGCGGGTTAGGAATAATTTAAAGTTGGAAACTAAGCCACTGGTGGCGAGATCGGCGTCGTTATAATAACGGAAAATGATTTCGCCTGACTGCCGTTCGTCGAAATAGGCAGAATCCATAGCCAAAAGGTGTTTGAATAACTTGGTTTTCAAAAGAAGAGCCATTTTGGCCCCCACCCAAGTGTTTACATAGTTGGCACTATAAAGCAAAATACCTTGCACCAAAGTAAAACCGACAATAATGAAGGGCAGCTTTTGGGAAAATTCCATATTCTGATGAACGATGGTATTATCGATGAAAGGTTTTAAGAAAGCGGCAATGGCGGCATCTAGTGAGCCAACGGGGATGGTAAGAAGAATACCCAACAGAGCCCGCCAGCGATAAGGTTTAATAAATGGCCACATGCGGCGGTAGTTAAAAACAAATGTATTTTCTGTAAAAATTTTAAACATAAAAACTCTTTATTTCAAGTGATGATTCATTATATTGGAAACACCACTGTAATTCAAGAGCTTTCAACGAACCGGACAGGGCTGATTTGGCATTTTCCAGCGGTGACTATTTAAATTGAAAACCAACACGCTCTAGTTTTGAAATAAGACGGCCCAGAACAGCTCGGAAACGTTTGGCCGTTTCCGGGTTCAACTTCGTTGATTTCAGACGGTAAAATTCATTGGCCTCAGGCAGGAGTATTGCTGAGAGGTGCTTTTTAAGGGCTGCGGCTTCATGTTGGGCATCGGCGTTGCTGCGAGCAGATAAGCGCTTGATTTCATCTGAATATTTAACCACCACCGCCTCTAAACGATTTTCAACTAAAGTGACTTTACCTTGGCTTTCATCCAAGGCCAATTTAAGATGACGAGTCTCTTTTTCAAATGATTTTATCTTTTCCCGTTCAGAGGAAAGAAGTTGCTCGGCTTCGTCGAGCTGAGCGGTGACGGCTGCTAAAGAAGTATTGGCCGTTTCTAATTCATGCTTTGTGCGTTCCAATTCTTGACGGAAAAAATCGGCATCGTTTTCTCTTTGAGTCAGCTTGTTGGCCAGCTCATTGTGAGTTCGTTGGAGCTTTTTTATCTGTTTTTCTGCACTCACCAGCTTTTGATTAGATGCCCCTAAAGCGCTTTCTTGCTCTTCCATTGTATTTGTGACGTCGAGCAAATCAGCAGTCAAGCGGTTTACTTCTTGTTTTTGATCTAAAAGTTGCTTTGTCTGAGCGCGCATTTGAGCTTCAAAAGCACGGCGGTCATTTTGGGCCTTTTTTTGCGAGTTATTAAAAGTTTCTTCGAGCCCTTCGAGGTAATCCGCTAAAATACGTGCCGCTTGATGGATGTCAAAACCAGCTGGCAACAAACCGGCCAATTGGGTCAACTGTTCTTCACCACTGTATTTGCTTTTATTGGGCCGACGGTCACTTCGTTTTTCACTCATAAATTAGCTTGCCTCACGCCTTAATTTTTAGGGCTAAAATAGTCGATGCCGAAAAACTTCCTTGTGGGCGTTTTTCTAAAGAAGGCACGTACGCTCTCGCACCCACTTTTGCGTTGCCAAAGTGCCGCCGGCAATGAGTTCCGGCTGATGCTTCGCCTTGCGGGTGGCTTGCTTGGCAGCAAGTTGCCTTAGTCGCTACAAAGCGCTTTTGGCGGTCAAAAATATACCGGTTTTAGCTGGCGCCCACGTAATAACCTTGCATATTTTTTTATTTTTCGCCTTTTCATTCAATATTACAAGCAATTATTGCCTTTTTCAACTATTTCTAAAGTCAGCCCTGAACTGAACCACTAAAACGGCGGGGAGGAAGCTGGCTTCCCGCCCCGCCGTGCGCGCGTACGAGATGACGTACGGTTGAAAGGTTAATGCTGTTAGTTGAAAAGTGCATTACCTATCTTAGAGCACTATACATTGTCACCTTAATCAGGTCAATACCTTGATTTCACAAACTTCAAATTTGAGGTGATTCTTGGGCAAATTTTGCGAAAAAAATTAAAGAAACAATTAATCGCCGCTAAAGAATATAATAAAGGTAATTGCGAGGCTCTGCAAAAAAAGCGGCATATTTTTAAATGTTACTCTGGCGAAACTCGATGGATTTGCAAATTTTGATGCATTTGACTTACCTAAAAGTTCTTTTTGCTTGACAAAACAGAGGGCAATGAGCTATTACTAAACTTGCAAAGAGCGGGCATAGCTCAGTTGGTAGAGTACGAGCTTCCCAAGCTTGGGGTCGCG
>CAYJAF010000032.1:0-26885 GCA_964368195.1 uncultured Thermodesulfobacteriota bacterium | reverse complement strand
AAACAATGCGGTGTGGTTTAAGGGTGGTTATTTCATGCCCGGCGAAAAAAATGTGCCCATCTTCGGGGCGCACAGCACCGGTAATCAGGTTAAATATGGTGGTTTTTCCGGCGCCATTAGGGCCGATAAGGCCCACCACATCGCCCCGTTCCACCTCAAAGTTCACCCCGGCCACTGCAACTAAACCGCCGAAACTTTTAGTCAAATTATTTAAGGACAAAAGAATCATTGCGATACCTCGGGCGGCAGCTTATATTGGCGGGTTTTCGGCGGCAACAAACCTTGGGGACGGAAGATCATCATCAAGACCAAAGCCGCACCGAAAAAGAGAAGACGGCTGTCTTGGAGCCCTCGGAAGAGTTCCGGCAGGCCAATGACTAAAAAAGCCCCAAGGAGAACTCCCCTTTGGTTGCCGCTCCCACCTAAAATAACAATCATAAACAGAAGAACCGACTCCCAAAAGTCAAAGGAACCAGGCGAGATGGTGCGCATTTGGCTGGCGAAAATTGTCCCGGCAAAGCCGGCCCAAACAGCCCCCACACCAAAGGCCATGAGTTTATAGCGGCTGGTGTTGACCCCAACCCCTTCAGCGGCCACTTGGTCTTCTTTTATGTAATTAAAAGCCCGACCAAAACGGGAGGTCTCCAGCCAATGAAAGAGGAGCATACTCAGGGCGGTGAAGCCCCAAATGAGGTAAAAGAAATGATGTGGTCTGGTGAGGCGTTTGCCGAAGATCTCCGGGCGATCAATGCCGATTAAGCCGTTCGCTCCCCCGGTGAGCCCGAAAATATCATTGACTAAGGCAATGCGCACAATTTCCACAATCCCGATGGTCACCACCAAAAGGTAGTCGCCTCGCAAGTGAATAATGGGCGCTGCCACCACCAAGGCAAAGGCTCCGGCCAAGAGTCCGGCCACCGGGAGTGTCGCCAAAATCGGCCAGCCGTAAAGCGTGTTCAAAATGGCGGTAGTATAGGCCCCAACGGCGAAGAAAGCCGCGTGCCCCATGTGGAATATCCCGGCTTGCCCTAAAATAATGTTTAGCGATAAAGCGAGCAAAGCATAAAGCCCCACTTGGTTCAAAACACCCAGCCAATATGGGCCAAGACCAAACCAAGGGAGACAAAAGAAAATGAATGCTCCCCCAATTTGTGCCCAAAAGATTTTTCCCGAAGTCGGCGTCATAGTTTCTCCGCCACCCTTTCCGATAAAAGTCCTGTGGGCTTCACAATAAGAATGAGAATGAGCACCAAGAATGTGAGAGCGTCTTTCCAAGCCACGGAAATATAGGCCGCCCCGAAAGCCTCCAGAAGGCCAAGGAGAATCCCGCCCAACATGGCCCCAGGGATATTGCCAATGCCGCCAATGATGGCCGCAGTGAAAGCTTTGAGCCCGTAAATTTGCCCCATGGAAAAAGTGATTTGGCCATAGCAAATCCCCACCATAACCCCGGCCAAGCCCCCTAAAGCCGGGCCGATCATAAAGACTATGGCAATGACGTAGCGCACGTCGATGCCCATAAGTTTCGCCGCCCCTTGGTCAATGGCCGAGGCCCGAATGGCCAAGCCCGTCTTGGTGCGGTTAATGAAAACATAGAGCCCGACCATTACTATGATGCTAAAGAAAAAAACTAAAATACGTAAAAGTGGCAGAGGTTGCCCGGCTATAGCAATGGAAAGAGGCGGCAACAAATCCGCCGGGTAAGCCAAGCCTTTGGCCCCCCAAAGAAGCATAATGGCGTTTTGGATAAAAATACTGGCCCCCAAAGCCGAAACAACAGCCGAGAGGCGATCGCTATGGCGCAAAGGACGATAGGCCGCCCGCTCAAGTATGTGCCCGGCTAAAGCCGACAAAGTCATAACTAAAACCAAACAGAGCACCAAAGCCATGCCCAAACCAATATGACCCGCCAACGCCAAAGTTACCAAAAGAGTAAAGCCCATATATGAACCCAAAGTGAATAAATCACCATGGGCAAAGTTAATGAGCTTCAAAACACCGTAAACCATGGTGTAGCCAAGGGCAATGAGGGCGTATATCCCCCCAACCGCCAAGCCGTTTACCAATTGTTGAATGAAAAATTCCATTTAAAATCGCCACCGCCGAGTTTTAGTTTTTTTGGGGGAAAACTTTTTTGCAAAAAAGTTTTCCCCCAAACCCCCTTTCAAAAAACTTTTACGGGTGCTTCAGCTTTGGTTTTTTACTCCGTAAAAAACCAAAGCTGAAGCACCGAAAATGTTATTTAAAATGGAAGTTTTAGAGATAAAATATTTAGTAAAAATATTTATTCCAAAATCTATGTTAGTAATTTTTGTTCTCTGGCGAGGAAGGCGAGCCTGACAAAGCCAGAGGGCAAAGGAGCAATTAAGCAAAGAGCGTGTTCGCCTTCACAATATGCGCTGATTAATTAGAATTTTTGTTCTCTGGCGAGAAAGCGAGCCTGACAAAGCCAGAGGGCAAAGAAGCAATTAAGCAAAGAGCGTGTTCGCCTTCACAATACGCGCTGATTAATTAGAATTTTTGTTCTCTGGCGAGAAAGCGAGCTTCGGGAAGGGCTTATAGTATTTGACATACACAAGATTTTCCCGAAGCGAGCCTAACAAAGCCAGAGGGCAAAAAGGCAATTAAGCAGAGATTAGTTAAGGAAGTAAGACGAAAACGCCATCAGCATTAACTTGATAGAGGCGGTAGACATCTCCAACCCGATCGCCACGTTCGTTAAAAGCAATAGAGCCGGTAAAACCGGGGAAATCTTTTAAATCGTTGTGAAGATATTTGGCCAAGTTTTCAGCCGTGGGGTCTTCCACTTTGCTAATGGCTTCGGCCAACACCTTGAAAGCATCACCGGCCATAACTGACCACACCGAAGAGGGCAAAGAGCCGTGCTCGGCTTTATAGGCAGTCATGAAGGCCAAAGCGGCTTCATCGGTTAAGTCGCCGGGGCCCGGAGGGCTGATGAAATAATAACCATTAACCGCATCTTTGCCGCCAATGGAGACCAAAGCGGCGTTATTGGTGGCGTCGCCGCCGATCATGGCCACGTCCCAGCCCATTTCTTTTTTCTGACGCAACATCATGGCTGCTTCGGGGTAATAACCGGTGAAGATGATGAGTTCGGGCTCTAAGGTTTTGATTTTGGTCAAAGTGGTGGTGTAGTCCCGTTCGCCGGGGGTGATAGCGTCGTCAAAGACGATTTCCACGGTGCTGTCTTTAAGGAAAGTTTTGACTTCTTCAGCCAAACCCTTGGCATAAGAGGAGTTGTCATGGACTAATGCCGCTTTCTTAACGCCCATTTTCTTAATGCGCTCGGCCATGACGCGCCCTTGGTCGTCATCGCGGGGGCAGGTGCGAAAAAAGAGAGGCAGGCCCTTTTCAGTTAAACGAATGGAGGTGGAGCCGGTGCCGATTTGCAAGACGTTATCGTCGGCGTAAATCTCTTGGGAAGCCTCGGTAATGGCCGAACCATAAGTGCCGATGACAGCCACCACACCGGAGGCCACCAAGCGTTGGGCGGCCAAGACGGCTGTTTTCGGGGAGCCACCGTCGTCGCCGACTTCGATTTCAATCATGCGTCCACCGGCTCCGCCGTTTTTATTGACTTCGGCGGCCAGCAAAGTGACGATATTGACCATGTCTTGGCCTTCGGAAGCCCATTGCCCGGTCACCGGAGCCATAACGCCAATTTTAACGGGCTTTTTCTCTTCGGCCAAGGCAACGCTGGCTGTCAAAACGAAAACAGAGGCCAAAATGGCCAGTAACTTTTTCATGAAACATCCTCCAAAGTTTTGCTTAAAAATGTGGGCTCTCAATTAGCCCGTTCACTACCTTCATATTGTCATTCCAAGACGATATAAAACTCAAGAAATAGTTAGAAAGGAAGCGTAAGCCCGCCCGGTCATCCAAATGTCGGCTTTGGAACTGACCTCAAAGGGCGAGTGCATACCTAAAAGCGGCGGGCCGCAATCTAACACGCCCATGCCGTAAGCCGCCATATAGAGGGCTTCTGTGCCGCCCCCGCCCTCTTCTTGCTTACCGAGGAGCGAGCTTTGCCACGAAACCTCGCCGGAGGCAAAAGCCCCCCGAATTTTAGCCACATATTCGGCCCCCGCTTCCGAAGCGCCATATTTACCGGTGCCCCCGGTGTAGCGCACCAAGCAAGGGCCATAGCCCAAGCGGGCGGCGTTTAAAGAATCGTGAACTTCATGGTAAGCCGGGTCTAAAGCACCTTCCACGTCAGCTGAAAGGCCGTTGGATTTTTTGAGGGCATCTAAGACGTCGTGCCAATTGGGCTCTAGCCCGGCGGCTTGAAAACTTTGGGCGGCCAAGCGGTCAAGGTAGTTACTGGCGGCCCCGGTTGAACCGTAGCTTCCAATTTCCTCACGGTCAAAGATTACAAAAAGTGTGGGGCGGTCAGGAGTTTTAACTTGGCTGATGGCCTCCAGCGCACAAAAGACAGCCAGGCGGTCATCTTGCCCGTAGCCGCCAACCAAGGAAGCGTCCAGGCCCAAATAACGGGCCGGCCCGGCCGGAACAATTTCCAGCTCAGAGGAAATGAGATCTTCCTCGCCAATCCCCCAGCGATCGTAGAGTATTTTCAAGACGGCCAGCTTCAAGCGGTCTTTATCTTCCGGCGTACCCAAAGGAATGCTGGTGGCCAAAAGATTCAGCTTTTCCGCCGCCGGAATTTCGTGGGCTTTTTTATCGCGCTGAACTTTCCTGTCTAAATGGGGCAAAAGGTCAGGGATTGTCAAAACGGGATCGGTGGGGTCTTCCCCCCAGACAATATCTACTGTGCGGCCGTCAGCCAGCGCACAAAAGCCCCACAGAGCCAAAGGACGGCTAAGCCAATGAAACTTTTTCAAGCCTCCGTAGAGGTTAGTTTTCAAAAGCCCAAAGCCGCTTTCGCTATCTTCGTAAACGCATTTGGGCTTCAAATCAAGGCGCGGCGAATCGCCGTGGGCCACAATTAAATTAAAACCCTCACGAGGGCTCTTTTTGCCGGGAATGAAGGCCCCCAGCTGTTTACCTTGGTGAATCCAAAAGGCTCCCTTTTTCGAGGACTTTTTGTCTCCATCGACCAGGCCCATTTTGGATAAAATTTCAGCAGTGCTGTGCAGAAGTGCCCGCTCTGTTTTCGATTTATTTAAAAAGTCAAGATAGCGGGCACTCGTTTCATCAATGGCTTTGCGCTCATTAGCAGTTACTTTATCCCAGATGAGCTCTGGCTTAAAGGAGAGCTGACTTGCCAGATTTTTCAAAGAGGTCTTTTTTTCGGCCATTAATTTATATCCTAAAGCTATGAGTTTTTTAAAAGGTAATGCAAACGAAAAACTCCCGCCGAGGCGGGAGCAACGAGCGCCGACGTTAACGGCCGCATTAGTATTTGGTGGCGATGCAGGGACTTGAACCCCGGACACTGCGGATATGAGCCGCATGCTCTAACCAGCTGAGCTACATCGCCTAAACTTACACAAGTTTTTGATTAATACCACAACTTGAGGTCTTAGGTCAAGTAAAATTTAATAGCATTTCAAATCAAGGCTCTTGAAAACTATCAAAAGCTTTCAAGAGCAAACACAAGGGGCGATAATGCGCTATCAACCCTTAGCAGATTTCCCTTGCACAACAACCGCAATGTCGCAAACAACATCAAAGAGTTGGCTCGATTGGGTAGCCAACTGCGTGGCCACCTGAGCCGATTTTTCAGCAGCCTCTGCTTCCGCTTGAGTTATTTTGTCCATATCTTCAACCGAGCCTGCTATCTGCGAAATGCTTTGCGATTGGCGCTGAGAATCATCAACAATGTTAGACATCAACTGAGAAGCCTTAGCCATGTAATTATTTACGCTCTTAAAGTTCTCAGCCGTGGTATTCACCATTTCCGAACCGGATTGGATGTTATTGATGGTTGCAGCAATTAAATTGGAAGTTTGCCGAGCAGCATCGGCCGAGCGAGTCGCCAAGTTACGCACTTCTTCGGCCACCACGGCGAAACCAGCCCCGGCTTCACCTGCGCGCGCTGCTTCAACGGCGGCGTTCAAAGCCAAAAGGTTGGTCTGGAAAGCAATTTCATCAATGGTTTTGATGATTTTACCAATTTCATGCCCGGATGTCGAAATTTCATCCATGGCGGTGATGACGCCGGTCATAGAAGTGTTGGCCAAATCCACGGCATCTTCAGCTTGGGTCATCAGAGAATTGGCTGCCGCTGAGCTATCGACATTGTTCTGCGTCGCACTGGAGAGCTCTTCCAAGGAAGAAGAGGCGTCTTGAATAGTCGAGACGTGAGCCGTGGCCCCTTGAGCCAACGAAGTGGCCTCTTTAGATGAGCTTTCCATTTCATGAACAATATTTTCAGCCGAGCGAACCAAAACCGCAAGACGTTTAATAATCGCATTGATAACGAAAGAAACAATGAAAGTCAAAGCCACCAATATGACAAAGGCAATGAGCAAGCCGTTATTGCGAATGTCCACACCGGGGGCATCAATTTCGGCAGTATCAGCGGCGGCCACTACCAGCCAACCGGTATCTTCAATGGTGTCGTAATAGGCGATTTTTTCATCGCCGTTTTCCTCATAAACAAGCTCACCGTCCTTGTTGGAAAGCATGGTCTTGCCCCAATCGTATCGGCTCAAATTTTGGCTAAGGACGTTAGCGCTATTTTTATGGATAAAAACCAAGCCGTCACTGGCGGCCACCAACACATAGCCCTTTTCACCCAAGAACATCCGCTCACTCATGGTGTCGCTCAAGCGAGAAACGTTAAAAACAACCCCAATAATTTCTTTGGTGTTAAGGCGGTAAACAGGGGAAGCCACGGCGTAAACCACCATATTTTTAAACAAGAAGGGGTTACCCACAGCCACTTTTCCCTTCATGGCTTCTATAAAGAAAGGCTCGCTGGCCAAATTGCGGCCCACGAAATCAGGCTCGGTGTGGCGTATCACCTCCCCTTTGGTGGTGACAATTCCCAGCATGACGTAAGAATAGGTGTTGCGCATATTAGTAATGCGCGCTTGAGCAGCGGGAATATTTTCCTCGTGCTCCTGGGGGGTGCCGTCTAAATATGGTTGAAGCAAGCCCGTTTGGGCCAAAGAAATGGCATTGAGCACATTAAATTCAAGGGCACCTTCAAGCTCGACAATGGCGTTGGCAATAGCCATTTTCTGCGAAGAGGCACTGGCCTTTTCTAAGGCGGCTGTGCTCATGCGATAGGTTAACATTGTGGAAACCAAAAAACCCAAAATGAGAAGAATAACCAAAGGCAAAAGAATCTTAGTCGATATTTTCATAAAGCCCTACCTTAATTTCTGTGAGTGTGAGCCTAAAGACAAAACCATCATCTAAACAAAATAAAAAATACATATTACTTATAATTACCCTACTTTCAAGTTAAGCGCAAGTGTTTTTTCACCCACAAAACAAACCCCCAGAGCATTAAGCCCTGGGGGTTAGAAGCTATCTTGATTGCTCTCGCAGTTAAGATAGTAATTTCAGCTCAAATTACTTTACACTTGATTTACGGCTCCATCACGAGTGCCTTTTTGGAAAAAATCAGCTATTTGCCGGGCGATGGCTGAAGCCACGTTCACTTGGCTTTCAGCAGTGGAGGCCCCGATGTGAGGAGTGGCCACGAAGTTAGCCAATGGCACCAAGGGGTTATCAGCCTCGGGCGGCTCTTTGGCAAAAACATCTAAGGCAGCCCCAGCCAAATGGCCTGATTTCAAAGCTGCGGCCAAAGCCGCTTCATCCACCAAGCCACCACGGGCGCAGTTGAGCAAAATAGCGCCTTTTTTCATAGTTGCAATGGTGTCGGCATTGATCATATTTTTAGTATCCGGCGTCATGGGCAAATGGAGGCTCACAAAATCGCTTTGACGAATAACTTCTTCGTAGCTCAAAGCTTTAGCACCGGTGCTTTGAATCAGCTCTGCCGATAAAAAGGGATCATAGGCATGAATAGTCATACCAAAGGCTTGGGCCAAAACACCAACCCGGCGACCAATGGCGCCATAGCCCAAAAGCCCAATGCTTTTGCCTAAAAGCTCGGTGCCGGAAAGGTTTTTCTTTTCCCAACGACCCTCTTTAATGGATTGGCTACCAATTGCGATATGGCGCACCAATGAGAGCATGAGCCCAATCACTAACTCAGCCACGCCGTTAGCATTTTGCCCCGGGGTGTTCATAACCAGAATGCCGGCTTCTGTTGCGGCCGGGACATCGATGTTGTCCACCCCGGCTCCGGCGCGGCCCACGACTTTCAGGTTCTTACCTTTGGCCAAGACCTCAGCAGTAACTTTAGTGGCACTCCGAACGACCAAGGCATCGTAATCGCCGATAATTTCCAACAAACCTTCCGGGGTCAGGTCGGCTTTATAATCGACCTCAACACCGGCTTGATCAAAGGTACTGGGGCAAATGGGATCTATTTTTTCACTTATTAATACTTTAGGCATAATTTCCTCTAATAACTGTCAGCAGAAGCTGAAATCAGCATTTTATAGTTTGGGTCAGTGCTGCAATCA
Organism: uncultured Thermodesulfobacteriota bacterium; assembly: GCA_964368195.1. Classification (GTDB taxonomy): domain Bacteria; phylum Desulfobacterota; class Desulfarculia; order Adiutricales; family Adiutricaceae; genus Adiutrix. The sequence continues at coordinate 18,357 of CAYJAF010000032.1, read as the reverse complement.
GCCGTTAGTGCGTTTAAATTCATCCATGAAATCAACTAATTGTTTCACGTTTTCGTAAGGGACAGCATTATAGAGAGAAGCCCTTAAGCCCCCAACGCTTCGGTGACCGCCCAAACCGACCAGCCCTTCGCTTTCGGCTTGTTTTTTAAAGCTCTTTTCCAGCTCTTCGGTGGGCAGGCGGAAAGTGACGTTCATTTTCGAACGGCTATTGGGCCGAGCAGTGCCGCGATAAAAACCACCACTTTGATCGATGGCATTGTAAAGGAGGTCTGATTTCGTTAAGTTAAGGCGCTCCATGGCTTCCAAGCCACCAACAGTATGGCGCAACCACTTAAAGGTCAGGCCGGAAATATAAATGGCCCACACCGGGGGAGTGTTATACATACTGTCATTTTGGAGATAAATGGGATAACTCAACATACTGGGCACATCAACCCGGGCTTTGCTGGCCAATTCTTTGCGTAAAGCCACAATGGTCACCCCGGCCGGGCCCACGTTCTTTTGGGCTCCGCCATAGATCATCGAGAAAGTATCCACCGGCACGGGTCGCGAAAGGAAATCAGAAGACATATCAGCAATAACCGGGGCAGGCGCATTAGTGGGGAAATTTTGCCACTGGGTGCCCCGCACGGTGTTGTTGCTGGTGAGGTAGACATATTTAGCATCGGGATTAAAATCAAACACGTCAGGAATGTGAGTGAAATCATCATCTTCGGAAGTGGCGGCCAAACGCGGCTGAGCCCCACAAATTTGGGCCTCTTTATAAGCTTTAGTAGCCCAAAGACCGGTGTTGATATAGTCACAATGACCACCGGGGCCGGCGAAGTTGAGAGCCACCATAGCAAACTGCAAGGAGGCTCCACCTTGGCAAAAAATCACATCCCATTCATCGGAAAGACCCAAAAGTTGTTTGAAGTCTTCTTGAGCTTCCTCAACCATAGCAATAATTTCTTTACTGCGATGGCTATTTTCCATAATGGAAAGACCAGTCCCCTTCCAATCGAGAATATCAGCTTGCGCCTCTTGTAAAACTTCTAAAGGTAAGGCTCCCGGGCCCCCATTAAAATTTGCGACTCTCATTTCTTTTCTCCAACTAAATTAGTTAGCTTTTTAAAAAGCTATTTTAAAACATAAAAAGGCTATTTTAAGCGAGAGCCTCTTTGGCGTCAAGACTTTTTCGCATATGGCAGGGAAATCAACTTCTCTCTTTTAGCCAATGGTGCAAGGTGGCAAACAACACTTTCGGCGAAATGGGCTTGGTGATATGGTCATTCATACCATGCTGAATGCTGATTTCTTTATCTCCGGCCATGGCGTGAGCCGACATGGCGATGATGGGAAGGTCGGCGAATTGTGCCTTTTCTCGGATTTTTTTAGTCGCCGTAAAACCATCCATAACCGGCATTTGAATATCCATAAGCACTAAGTCATAAGGCTTTTCATCAAGCAACTTTAAAGCTTCTTCACCATTTTCCGCAATATCTATGGTATAGCCCACATTAGTCAAAAGCTTTTCGGCAATAAGCTGATTAATATCATTGTCTTCAACCAACAACAAATGGCCAGAATGAACAATCTCACCGGTTGTCTGCTCTGAGGCTCCGCCTTTTTTACCTTGGCCAACCGCCTCTTCCGCCCCTTTTGGCGCCAGGGCAAGTATGCAGTTAAAGTAAAACTTAGAGCCCTGGCCCAATTCGCTTTCGACCCACATTTTTCCTTGCATCATTTCCACAATATTTTTGGAAATAGCCAAGCCGAGACCTGTGCCGCCATATTTCCGAGTCACCGAACTATCGGCTTGACTAAAAGGGGCAAAGAGACGCGCCACTTGCTCACCGGAAAGACCGATGCCGGTATCTGCCACACAAAAACGGCATTGGCTATGGCCTTTGTCATATTTTTCACACGTGATAGAAAGCGACACATTGCCTTTGTCGGTAAATTTTAACGCATTACTTATGAGGTTAAAGAGCACCTGCTTAATGCGCAGAGAATCCCCCAAAAGCACAATGTCAGCACTCTGCCCTTGGTCGATATGCAGCTGAATGTTTTTCTCTTCAAAGCGCGGGCCATAAAGAGCTTTTACATCTTGGCATAAGCCGTTAATAGTAAAAGGCACGTTTTCAAGCTCGAGTTTTCCGGCCTCTATTTTCGATATATCTAAAATGTCATTGATAATTCGCAAAAGGTTATTGGCAGAGTAAAGAGTTTTATTGACATATTCTTTTTGCAAATCTGCCAAATCTGTTTTTTCCAAAAGATGAAGTAAGCCCAAAATACCATTCATGGGAGTGCGTATTTCATGGCTCATATTGGCCAAGAATTCACTTTTCGCTTGGGCATTTTTCTCAGCTAAATCACGGGCAGCCCGCAAATCTTTTTCAGCTTCATTAATTTCTTGAAGCATGGCTTTGAATTCTCGCAAGTCACGCACATAACTGATAATGGCATACTCATCGTTGTGCATAATGCGCACCAGCGTAACCTCAACAGGTATGGGAGCTTGGGTAGTGGGATTAACACAGAGCCATTCAAAACGCTGGTAACCATGTTCAAAAGCTTCAACGAGTTTCGCGGCTACTTTTTCGCCACTCAACATGCCGTCGGGTTGATATTGGGGGCTAACTTTATAGAAGTTAGCCATATACTCCTGTTTACTTTGGAAATCGTAAAGCTTGGCCACCTCCATATTACAATCGATGAGCTCTAAATTTTTATTCCAAAAGTTGGCCCCAATCGGCACAGAATCAAGCATGGCTTGAGTCCTGTCTTCTGCGGCTTTTATCTTCTTCATGCTTTCTTTTATTTCGCGCAAATCTCTGGTGTAACCAACGACGTATTTTTCACCCTTGATTTCAGTGCGAATAAGGGTGATTTCGGCAGGCAAGGGCGTGCCGTCTAAAAATTGATGCATCCACTCAAAACGACAATATCCAGTTTCAAAAGCATTGGTTATTTTTTCTAAAGCTAAAACATTGGAAAGTTGACCATCTGGCTGGTAAAGCGGGGAAAGGTCAAAGAAGTTATCTAAATATTCTTGTTTTTCTTTAAAGCCAAATAAATTTGCCGCCTCTTGGTTGCAATCAATATTTTGGAAATCTTTATCCCAGAAATTTGCGCAAAAAGGAGCCGTATCAAACATGACTCTGGTGCGCTCTTCGGCTTCATGCGCCAGAGCTTCACTTTCTTTTATTTCACGCAAATCTCTGGTGTAGCCAACGACGTATTTTTCACCGTTGATCTCAGTACGAATAAGGGTGATTTCGGCAGGCAAGGGCGTGCCGTCTAAAAATTGATGCATCCACTCAAAACGACAATATCCAGTTTCAAAAGCATTGGTTATTTTTTCTAAAGCTAAAACATTGGAAAGTTGACCATCTGGCTGGTAAAGCGGGGAAAGGTCAAAGAAGTTATCTAAATATTCTTGTTTTTCTTTAAAGCCAAATAAATTTGCCGCCTCTTGGTTGCAATCAATATTTTGGAAATCTTTATCCCAGAAATTTGCGCAAAAAGGAGCCGTATCAAACATGACTCTGGTGCGCTCTTCGGCTTCATGCGCCAGAGCTTCACTTTCTTTTATTTCACGCAAATCTCTGGTGTAGCCAACGACGTATTTTTCACCGTTGATCTCAGTACGAATAAGGGTGATTTCGGCAGGCAAGGGCGTGCCGTCTAAAAATTGATGCATCCACTCAAAACGACAATATCCAGTTTCAAAAGCATTGGTTATTTTTTCTAAAGCTAAAACATTGGAAAGTTGACCATCTGGCTGGTAAAGCGGGGAAAGGTCAAAGAAGTTATCTAAATATTCTTGTTTTTCTTTAAAGCCAAATAAATTTGCCGCCTCTTGGTTGCAATCAATATTTTGGAAATCTTTATCCCAGAAATTTGCGCAAAAAGGAGCCGTATCAAACATGACTCTGGTGCGCTCTTCGGCTTCATGCGCCAGAGCCTCACTTTCTTTTATTTCGCGCAAATCTCTGGTGTAGCCAATTACAAATTTTTCACCCTTAATTTCAGTGCGGATAAGAATGATTTCGGCAGGCAAGGGTGTGCCGTCTAAAAATTGATGCATCCACTCAAAGCGCTGATAGCCAGTTTCAAACGCTTGGGAAATATACTCTTTGGCAAGGGAAGCGGAAAGCTGACCATCTGGCTGATATTCAGGGGAGAGGTTAAAGAATTCATCCAAATATTCTTGTTTATCTTTTAAAGCAAACAAGTTTGCCGCCTCTTGGTTGCAATCAATGGTTTGAAAATCTGTGTTCCAAAAATTAATGCCAACTGGGGCGGTATCAAACATTATTTTTGTGCGCTCTTCGGCCTCTTTAGCCAAAGCTTCGCTTTGCTTTATAGCTCTTAAGTCTCGGGTATATTCAACCACCACGTCTTCATCATTATAACGAATGCGTGAAAGGGTTACTTCAGTGGGCATTTTTTCACCGGTTAAAGTTATATATTCCCACTCAAACGAGCATGTCCCTTTATCGAAAGCTTCACGCAGCATTTCTTGTTCGTATTCGCTAGAGAGCCTGCCATTTGGCTGATATTTAGGGTGAAGTTCCGGTATGCGCCTTATAAGGTCTTGTTTATTTGAAAATTCAAACAAATCTAAAGAAGCTTGATTGCAGTCTACAAGAACATTATTTTTATTCCAAATATTTATGCTTAAAGGTGCAGCATCAAGAATAGTTTGATTGCGGTTAGCAACATTTACTTTTTCATGCAATTCAGAAATCAAATCCGGCAAATCAGTGAAATAAGCTGCCACTATTTTTTGGCCTTCATAAGACATCCGCACCATAGTGTAATTAGCCTGATAAGTTTTGCCGTTTTTAATTTGATGTGTCCAGGCGAAAGAGGAGGAGCCATTGTCAAAGGCCTCTTTGAGATATTTTTGCCCCAAGCTTACCGAGAGCTCTCCATTTGGTTGGAATTTCGGTGAAAAACATTGCATTTGGCTGATATATTGTTCTAAGCTTTCCACGCCAAAGATATTGAGGAACGATTTTGTGCAAAAGAAAGGAATCCCATGAGACGTCCAGCAACACAGTGGAACTGGCAAAGAAGCCACTAGATCTTTAAAAAAATCGGGGGAAAATTCAGAATCTAAATGGGAAGTCATATATCACCTATTTCAGTGTTAGCAAGGTCATGGCGCCAAACCCAAAAGTCTTTAGCTACACAAGATGTCTCGAATAAAGCAAGCGTATACGAAAATAATATATTATACTAGTTATATTTTACAGATTACAAGCACAAATCTTTAAAGAGCCGTTGATTAATCTAAAGCAGAAAAAAGAAGTCGGTAATTCTGGTTACTTCGCAAAGCCCCCTAATAATATGAACATCAAAAAAAGCACTTGAAAAGATTTCCTTTCAAATTCTTGAAATTTGTGGCGGGCGATGCGCAATTCGAACGCACGGTCTTTAACTTCAGAAGCTGAAAAGTAATAGTTTCAGGCGCTTTTATAATGATGCATACTTCAGATTAATACACAAAGAGCCCAATTGTCTAAGCGCAACTGCGTAGGCAAATTTAAAATCCAATCTTGCGTTTAATGGAGTTTTATGGTTCAAACTGTTCTTATAAAATCTCCTTATGCACTGCGTTTTCAAGTCCTGCCATAGCTGACCAACCTCCGAAAGAAGACCTCTTCTTTCAAGCTGTGAAAGAAAATTCAATAAAAGAAATTGAAACGCTCATCAAAACTGTAAATGTAAACGCTAAAGATGGAAATGGCCTGACAGCACTCATGATTATCAGTGCATACCAAACAAGTAATATTGTAGAACTTTTGTTAAAAAATGGAGCAAATCCAAATGACAAAAGTATTGCGGGCGAAACTGCATTATCTCTTACTCAACAAAACCCACATGAAGAGGTAGTGAAAGTGCTAAAAAGCTATGGAGCGAAATAATTTTGGGCTATAAGAAGTGCAAAAGAAGCTCGCAGACTTACCGGCTTTAGGCGTGAGAAATCTAACAAAGAAAAAATCGGACTTGGCGAAAAACCGTTTAGTCAAACGATAGGGAAAGATATTCAGCCAAAGATGTTCAGCCATGGACAGGCAAATTCACTCTGCGTCATGGGGAAAAGTGGCACAGAGGTGGCACAAACTGGAAGCGACAAAAAAGAAGGCAGAAGGACGAAAGCTCCAACTGCCTTGTTTTATTTGAAATTTGTGGTGGGCGATGCGCGATTCGAACGCGCGGCCTTTAGCTCCGGAGGCTAACACTCTATCCAGCTGAGCTAATCGCCCACATCGATTTAAGTCAGACCAATTTAATAATTATACAACAACAAAAAGACAATGTCAAATGAAGGAGAAAGAGACCCCCACGTCAATCTAATTTATAATTTTTATGGCTCCTACGAAGTAACTTTTCATCTCTTGTCTGCAAATTTAAGCCGCGGGCTCGCTTCGCTCGAACAGTAAGGCTTAAATTTTCGCAGTCAAGTTCTGAAAAGTTCTTCTCTGTCGCCATAAAGTTCATGATGTTTTAACAAATTAGATTGACGTGGTCGGTTTACAGAAAAATCACATCGTCAGTTTCAAGATGATAAACAGCCCCAACAATAGCCAAACGCCCTTCACTTTCAGCTTGGGCTGCTTTCGGGCAGGCTTCCTTAAAACACTTAATGGCATATTTAGTCGAGGCTACCAAAGCAGCATCCATACGGTCGTCTTGCGGCAAACTCTCAACTTCCGCCACTACCGGGTCTAACCAGCTCAAAACCTCACCCAACGGCCCCCCGGGTTTTACATTGGCCAAAGCTGCCGTCATGGCTCCGCATTTGGTATGAGCCAGAACCACAATCAAAGGGACGCCCAAGTGATCTACCGCATATTCCAAACCGCCGAGCTGGGTGGGGCCGGGGATGCTACCGGGAACACGAACAATAAAGACATCGCCAAAGCCTTGGTCGAAAATGAGCTCAACCGGCACGCGCGAATCAGAACAGGCCAAAATAGCCGCCATGGGAGTTTGCCCCTCTTTTACCAACTGCTCACGGCGAGAGCTGTCTTGGTTGGGGTGCTTCATTTGACCGCTTTTAAAACGTTGATTGCCGGCTTTAAGCTCAGCTAAGGCTTGGTGAGGAGTGTGGGGATTGTTAACATGGCTCATAATGTTTTCCTCCTTAAGGAAGTCGGTTTCGGTTTGGGATCAAACAGTGGGCAAGTTTTTGCCCAAAAGAGCAGTCTCTTTACTTAAAAGTTTATTATAATTAATATATTATATTTGCCTTCCAAGGGGAAATCAAGCATAAAGAAACAATGGCTTAGCGGAAATCAATTTCCAAAAATTTAACTAGTAAATAAGTAGTGTAATATGTTAGAGTAAAAATAAATTTAAATTCATGGGCCTCTAAAATCAGAGGCTTTTGCAATTAAAAGTTTCGCTTTTTGATGTCATCTTAAAAAATAGGAGTTTTTCATGAGAGAAAAAGTAGAAGCAGTGTTAGCTAAAATACGCCCCACTTTGAGAGCTGACGGTGGAGATATTGAACTTGTCGACGTTAAAGACGGTGTAGTTCAAGTAAGGTTGACCGGGGCCTGCAATGGCTGCCCCATGGCTCAGATGACTTTAAAACACGGCGTGGAAAAAGCTTTAAAAGCAGCCTTGCCTGAAATTAAAGAAGTTGTTCCGGTGCAAAAACACGCCGCCGCCGGCTGTTGATCTGGCCTGAAATCAAAGAAAATTCCGGGGAGAGCTTTGGCCTTTCCCCGGAATTTTTTCGCTTAAAACGTTTAAAGTTAATTTTTGCGTATACCCACCTTACTTCTGCAAATAGCCCGAAACGTCACTCAAAATAGACTTGCCAACTCCTAAATAGCCACTGTTGGCTTTGGCCTCTTGAAGGTTGGCGGAGTTTTGATAACTATCTTTACTTTCGAGATAAGATTGCTGCTCTCGACCGGCTTGGAGGGCGATGTCTGATTGCACTTTTTGTGCTTCAGACTCACTTTGAGCCAGCAAAAGAGAGCCGGTAGCGCTTCCTAAAATGCCGCTTTCAGCTTGAGCAGCCCGCTGACGCCCCATTTCTTCATAGGCCGCATAAGCGGCTTCACCTTGGGCAATTTGCCCGTCATAACGGCTGATTTCAGCCTCAATGCCGGCCAGGCGCGCTTGGTTTTCAGCGTGGGCCGCACTTGCTTTTTGTTGTTGAATGCTGGAAACTTGCCCGGCAACTTGCAAAGCTAAGCCGGCAATGGCTAATACTCCTCCCATAATGACCCCCTTTTGTTTAGGTTGTTTCGGTGCGATTAGGAATGTGTCTACACCTTTTTAATCGTCTCTCAATAAAGCACGCTGGCTGTGAGGAAGCACCGATTAATTAAGTCTTCCATCCCCCCCCTGGCAGCAAACCTTTACGCAATAAAGCAAAAATAAGCCAGGCGGAAAGCCACTTTCAGCCAAGCTATACTAAAAAACCAGCAATGTAAAATCATTTCAAGCTGGCGACAACTTCTCGGCCAAAAAAGTCCAAACACAATTTATTACAAGCAGTTATTGACTTTTTCAGCGACGACTATAATAATACCTATGAACATCATCTGAAATTACAATAAGTGCATATCTTAGGGAGTAAATATGAAGGGAAAAAAAGTTGCCGAAAGCGAAGTGGTCATGATTCATATTCCCATGCCGGAAGAGTTAAACGAGCATGGGACTCTCCACGGTGGCCATGTGTTCCGCCACATAGACAATGCCGCCGGCATCGTAGCCCAACGCCATGCCCGCAGTTTAGTTGTCACCCGTAAGGTGGACAGCATTGACTTCCTCGCCCCCATCTACTCAGGGCAGCCAATGATCTTAAAAGCTTCGCTTCATTTGGTGGGGAGGAGCTCCATGGAAATCGGGGTGCGGGTAGAGACGGAAAATCCCCTGACCGGAGATATAACCCACGCCGCAACTTGCTTTATGACTTATGTGGCCATTGATGAAAACGACCGGCCCATCGATGTTCCGGCTCTAATTTTAGAAACAGATGACGAATACCGACGCCAGGCAGCTGCTAAAGCAAGGCGAGAGCAGCGCAAAAATTCAGGCTAAAAGCAAGGCGAAAACCGCGCCAAAACTCATTTGGGCTCCACCGCTAAAACAGTGGGGAGTGTGGGGTGGTAGCCGGGGAGATAGACAGCCCGTTTTTCATTGATGGAAAATTGACCGGTCGCCAAAAAAGGCTTGCCATTTTGCCGCAAAAGCAGTTGAGTCTCAAAGCCGCCATCAAGGCCCATAACACTTTCAAGCTCCAGTTCTGGCGATTTCAAAGCCAAGGCAAAATCATATAAAGTGATGGCCGCCGGAGTCATAATGAGTAAAATGCGCCCTTCACTATCTTGACCAATGGCCGCCCGCCCGGCCAAATTTTTGCTCTCACGCACCCGAATTTCACCTTTATCCGCTAAAATCATAAAAGATTGCATCAAGGTATGGTAATTTTCAGCTTGCCAAGAGCTATCCGCATCGCTATGGTCAATGATGGCGGCCAAAGGGGTGCTTTGGGGGGCATTGGCCGTCGGGTTTGCGGCAAAAAATCCCTTCCAGTGGGCATGAGTTCCGGGGGAGAGCTTTTGGCCATCACGGTGTAAAGCCCCCATATAAGTGCGGTTGGGATAATACTGCCCACCGTTTATCAAAGCGATTGCGTTTTTAAGGCGATCGGCCCAGCCCAAAATATTAGCTTGGGGCTCTGAGGCAAACTCTGATTCGTGGTAGGGGCGGAAGTGATAGAGATTCGGGTCAATCCGAACAATAAAAAGATCAGCCTGGCCCAGACGGGCTCCAAAGCGTAAAGGCACCCGAGCCATTTCAAAGCCGGGGGCATTTTCCCGCCAATCAATGGCCCCAAGGCGAGGGTGGGCTGCCAAAAGACGTTCGCTGAGCCCTTGTAAAATTTCCAGTAAAAAGTCGCTCCCCTGACATGCTTGAGGTTTTTGAGCCAACTCCCTTAAGCCGGAGCAGATAATATTCGACCCACCAAAGGGCCTTTCATCGCGGATAACTAATTCCAAAGGAGGAGGCCCGCTTTCCGCAACAATAGAGAGCATAAGGCTCTCCGGCCAAGGATCCAGCGGCTCATCAAAATAAAAGTCAATGGTAAGGGGGGGGAGACCTTTGAGGTCAGTGACGGTGAGGCTTCGTTTTTTATCGCGGGCTTCTTGCCCTGGGGGACTAAAGGCTCCGAGACGCCAAATGGCTTCTCGCAAAGCTTGATTTCCGGAAAAGTTAGCTAAATCTCCCCCATCATCGGCATGAAGGAGGCTTGGGCTCAGCCAACAAATCAAGCCAATGAAACTGGCTAAAAATTTTATTTTCATTTTGGCAGACATAGTGTATATTAACCAAGTGAAAATTTACAATTGAGTTTATAGTAATTGCAGGTGTCATTACTATATTGGCTACGCTAGCAGTCAACCATTATCAAAGGAAAGCTAACTATTGCCGAAGGAATAAGTGCAGTTTTATTAAACTGTTACATTTCGGCGTAAGTGCGCCTTTTAAAAATCGACATTAGCGACGCAACTTAAATACCATACTTATTGACTTCAGGGCTCTAAACCTTTAAGCCTCTGTTTGCCAAATAGTACAAGGCTTTTTTTGCCCATCGTCAACCTTGCCCCGTCTTTTGCTTTTAACTTGCGCAGTTTTATTTGAGGCAAGGTAAAATAATAACATACAAAATTTTAGGGCACAATAAAATTAAGCCCCAATCTGTTTTCAATGCCCCAACGCTAAAAAATTAAAGATATAGTGAGCTTGCAATGCTTTAGCACTTCACTTGGCTTGTTTTACCAAGTGACAACCTTAACCTTACTTCAGAAGGAGAGACTATGTCCGCCGAAATCATTAAAGGTTTGCCCGTGGCTAATGCCATGCGTGAGGAAATTACCAAACAAGTGGCCACTTTGAAAAGTGAGCGCGGCATTCAGCCCAAATTGGCTGTGGTTTTAGTTGGTGATGATGATGCTTCCCGCGTTTACGCCCAATCTAAAGTAAAAGTTGGCGACAAAATGGGGATTTTAGTGGATCTTCACGTCTGCCCCGAATCTACCCCGGAAGACGACGTTATCGCGCTGATTGATAAGCTCAACGCCGACAAAGATGTCCACGGTATTTTGGTGGAATTGCCTCTCCCTGGCCACATTCAAAAAGAAAACGTCATGAACCGCCTGGACCCCAAAAAAGATGTCGACGGCGTTCACCCGGTGAACCGCGGCTACCTTTTGGGCGGCCAAGAACATTTGGCCTTAGTCCCGGCCACCCCCTTGGCCTGTATTGAATTAATTCAACGCAGCGGCTTGGAACTTAAGGGTAAAAGAGTGACCTTGGTCGGCCGTGGCGATACCGTTGGTCGTCCTTTGGCCAGCCTCTTGATCACTAAAGGCCGCGACGCCACCGTGACCATTTGCCACACCAGAACTGTCGATTTGGCCAACACCGTTAAAAACGCTGAAATCGTTGTTGCCGCCGCCGGTTTCCCCAAATTGGTGAAAGCAGAAATGGTCTCCGCCGGTCAAACGGTCATCGATGCCGGTATCAATCAATTGGAAGACGGTAGCCTCTGCGGCGACGTCGACACTGAAGCCGTGGCCGAAACCGTTCGGGCCATTACTCCTGTGCCCGGCGGCGTTGGCTCTCTGACCACCACCGTTATCATGCAAAACCTCTTGAAAGCCATTGATTTACAAACTAAGTAAGACATACTTTGTAATGTTTTAATAAAAAAAACGGTGGGGATAAGCTATTAAAAAAACTTATCCCCACCAAACCATAATAGGAGATCAAGATCATGAGCCACGACATCCCCAGCGATTTTTACACAATGACCATCAATGATTTTCTAAAAGTTGCCGCCTCCAGCTCCCATGTGCCGGGCGGCGGTAACGTCTCAGCCGTGGTGGCAACTTTGGGCGCCTCCATGGGCGCCATGGTGGCCAGCCTCACCGAAGGCAAAAAAGGTTACGAAGAACACCAAGAAGCCAACACCGCCATCTTAAAAAACTTCATGGCCGGCATTGAAGAACTGAAAAAGCTGACCAAAGGCGATGTGGATGCCTTCGATGCCTACATGAAAACATTCAAACTCCCCAAAGACACCGACGAACAAAAGAAAGCCCGCTCCGCCGCCATTCAAGAAGGCGTCAAAGAAGCGACCTTGGCTCCCATGAAAATTTGCCGCCAGTGCTTGCTCTTAATGCAAGAAGCAGCCAAACTGGCCCCCTTTGGCAATAAAGGCGCTATCAGCGACTGCGGCGTCTCCGCCATCATCTTAGAAGCCGCCATTCGCGCCGCTATGCTTTCCGTCGACATCAACCTCCCCTCCATTAAAGACGAGGCCTTCGCCGCCAACATCGTCAGCGAACGAGGACGCATCTTCGCCGAAGCCGAAGAAATTAAAGGCTACGTCCTTACCCACATGCGCGCCCGTTGGTAAGATTTTTTGGGGGAAAACTTTTTAAAAAAAGTTTTCCCCCAAACCCCCTTTCAAAAACTTTTATGGGCGTGCGGTTCCACCTTTTTACTTCGTAAAAAGAGCGGAACCGCACGCCAAAAATGTTATTTAAATGGAGTTTTATGGAGAAAATCTTGTTTAAAAATGTTTACCACAAAATCTTTATTACATTTGTAACGACAATATCAATTTACATTATTACAACGAAACAAACTATGCCTTTATATTAGGGAAAAATCCTTTAAATATTTTAAAAGCAAAATACCTCCCAAGTTATCTTGAGAGGTATTTTGCTTTTAAAATATGGTATTTACGCAAAAGACAATTTAAATAAAATGTTAAACCCACCGAATCAACATACTAGCACAGGAACTAACTTTATACTAGCACAGGAACTAACTTTGATAATTTGTGGAGAAAGCTATTTTAAACAACATTTTCTCAACAAATCTCCATTCAAAAAACTTATACGGGCGTAGCAGATGAGTCGGCTCCAACTTTTTACGAAGTAAAAAGAAAGGAGCCGACTCATCTGCTACGCCCGTATAAGTTTTTTGAAGGGGGTTTGGGGGAAACTTTTTTTTAAAAAAGTTTCCCCCAAAAAATCAAATTAGCTCCAGAGCTCGTATTTTTGGAGTAAGGGGCGTGGGTCGACCAGGTGTAGTTTCCACCATTTTTCGTGGTCTTGAGCTTTTTCGCCCAGGTGTAGGGCTAGAAGCTGGTTGAGGTGTAGCATTGGCAGGCGGGTGGAGAGGGCCATTTCCCGCATTTCGATATTCATTTGGCACATGGCGCAGCTGGTGATGACGCAGTCGGCTCCTTGTTCGTAGGCGCCGGAGATGATTTGCGAGACCATTTCTTCGGCGATTTCGGGGTAGACGGCTGAGGCGAAGGCTGAGCAGCATTTGTGTGGCCAAGGCCAGGTGACCACTTCTCCGCCCATTTCGCGCACGATGCTTTCGATCATGTCGTGGCGATGGCCGGCCGGGCGCAGGACTTTGGGATACATAGCCCCGCAGCCGTAATAAACGGCGACTTTAAGTCCGTTTAGAGAGCGGCGTTCGGGGAGGGTGTGGGTTCCCATGCGCACTAAGTTGAAGACGTGGTGGAAGAGTTCGAAGATGTTCAAAAGCGGGTCGGTAACGTTAATGCGGCCGAACTGGGCTTCATTTTTCTTAAGCAAATCCTGATCTTCAATTAAGTGGTGGCGGGCAGTTGCCATATTGCGGAAGCAATTGGGGCAAGGGATAACCACCGGGCGACCCCACGGGGCTTTGGAGAGGTTACGTGCTCCCAAAGAGGTGGCGATGTCGTGGCCCATGGCGTGCCCGCTGGAAGAGCCGCAGCAATTCCAGTCTTCCAATTCATATAATTTTAGGCCCATTCTTTCCAAGGCCACATACATGGCTTCACGGGATTCATCGGCCCCTGTTTTCATGGTACAACCGGGGAAAAAAGAGGCTTCCATTAAATATTTGCTCATTTGGGTGACCTCCTTAATAGTTTTTCCACGGGCCGCTGTCTAAAATATCACGAACTTTAGCGCGGCTGGAGCCTAAAATGCGAGATGGCATAAGGTGTAGTTTACCCATCAAGATCATTTTTTGGCCAAGCAGAGCATCTTGGAACCAAGCTTTGGGGCCCAGGCCGAAGGTGCGCAATTTGTGTTCGGCCATGAGCTCCACTTTGTTGGCTCGGCCGTGACGGCGAATACTATTCATGAAAGAGCGGTGAAACTCCCACAGGGGTTTGTCCCCCACCGGCAACTTTTCTGCCAAACACTCTTGACGCAAGTAATCCATCACTGCGGCAATGTTGATGGCCATGGGGCAAACGGCGGCGCAGGTGTGGCAGCCGAGGCAACGCCAAATGGTGTTGGAGGTGAGGACTTCCTTCTTCAGACCCAAAACAACGAGCCTCATGACGCCGTGGGGGCCGTAATCCATGTATTGATACATGGGGCAACCGCCGGAGCAGCTCATGCAGGTGAGGCAAGCGTTGAGATCGGTTCCGGCGATTTTGGCCACTTCTTTGGGGAAATGGGGATCGCTTTCACTGACTTTGATGGGTTCCGGAGATGAGAATTTTTTTGGTTCCCGTTCCATGTGAACTCCTTTTAATATGTAAGGGCGAAAGTGTTTGTCCCGCCATTTGGGGGCAAAGTTTTTAGCCCGAAAGGGAAATGGGGCGGCTTAAAAGATGCGCGCCCAAGTTTGTAAAAGTAGGGAGTTTTGTCAAAAGCCAGATGGTGTAAAATAAAGCCGGACGGCCGGATTTCTCATGACGCCGAAAGTCTTTCTTGTTTTTCCTTGGCTCGAACCAAAAAACCTCTACTGTTACGGATTAAGACATTATAACAGATAGTCTCTTTAAAATAAAGATGTTTATTTGGAGCCATGCAGGGCTAAAACGTCTAAATTATCGCCGCTCACCTCTGGGGGTGTTTCTCCGAAAGCTTCCTTATTTTAAATCCTTCGGCTTCGCTCACACTTCGGCTAGCGCCTCCGTTTCGCTCATAAGGCGGAATTAAAATTGCGGAATCTTTCGGAGAAGCACCCCCTTCGGTTTCGCTTAGTATCTGATAAAACACAAACATCATTTTAGATAGCCTTGCTCTCTCGTGGCTATTTATGGTAAAATTTAAAAATTGACTGGAATTAAGGAAACGCTGACTAATTAGCGTTTCCTTAAAATAGAAGGAGCCTCATGGCGCAAATCTTAGATAGTGTAGATAAAGAACTAATTCACTTATTAAGTGGCGATTTAGGGGCCTCTCTCACCCCTTATGCCGAGGCGGCTGCCGTTTTAGGGATAAGTGAAAAGGAGTTGCTAACTCGTTTGGAAGGCTACCAAAAGGAAGGCTTGCTTCGGCGTTTGGGAGCCACGTTGTGGCACCAGCGGTCTGGCTTTGCGGCCAATGCCCTTTTAGTCTTTGCGGTGGCCGCCGAGTTGACGGAGGAGTATGGTCGGAAGTTAGCGGCAAATCCCGTGGTCTCTCATTGTTATGAACGGCAGACGGCACCCGGTTGGCCCTATAACCTTTACGCCATGATACATGCGAAAAATCGTAAGGAAATGCTTGAAATTGCAAATAATTTAGCTGAGCAATTAAACAGCCCTCAGTGGCATATTTTAGAAAGCCAAAGGGAGTTTAAAAAAACTTCTTTGCGCTATTTTTCACCAAAACAGCCTTGAGACTTGCTGGAATTTTTCTTTTCAGACACAATAGGACTTTGTATTTTAAACATAAATTAAAAGGTTTCGGCCTAAAATAACAGTGAGGATTATTATGGTAGCCTTTGACCAATCGCAAAAAATGTTTGCCGCGGCCACCGCCGTGATTCCCGGCGGCGTAAACAGCCCTGTTCGCGCTTGCAAATCAGTGGGGGCAGCCCCGGTTTTCGTTGATCGCGGCCAAGGGGCCCGCATTTATGATGTTGACGGCAATAGCTATCTGGATTTCATCAGCTCCTGGGGGCCGCTCATAGGGGGCCATACCCCATCATGGCTGGTGGAAGCTTTGGAAGGGGTTTTGCAGAAAGGCACCAGCTTCGGGGCCCCCACGGAAAACGAAACGAAATTAGCCGAAAAATTGGGGAGCATATTCCCCTCCTTGGCCATGGTGCGTTTGGTCAACAGCGGCACCGAAGCGGCCATGAGTGCCATTCGCTTGGCTCGCGGCTTTACCGGGCGCGATAAAATCATCAAGTTTCAGGGTTGCTATCACGGCCATGCCGATAGCTTGCTCGTGGCCGCCGGTAGCGGCGTGGCCACCTTGGGCATTCCCGGTTGTCCCGGCATTCCGGCGGGCTTGGCCGAATTGACCATCACCCTACCCTATAACAATCTCGCAGCTTTAACGGAAGCGTTGGCGATCCATGGGGAGAGCGTGGCAGCCGTCATTGTGGAGCCCGTGGCCGGCAATATGGGCGTTATTGTACCGGAGAAGGAATTCCTTTTAGGGATTCAAGATTTGTGCCGGCAAAGCGGGGCTCTCTTCATTTGCGATGAAGTTATCACCGGTTGCCGCCTTGCTTTAGGCGGAGCTCAAGAATATTTCAGCTTGAAACCCGATTTGACGGTGCTCGGTAAAATTATTGGTGGTGGCCTGCCTTTAGCCGCCTTTGGCGGACGCCGTGACGTAATGGAGACCTTGGCCCCCGTGGGTGGAGTCTACCAAGCCGGAACTCTTTCAGGGAACCCTTTGGCCGTGGCCGCCGGTCTCGCCATGGTGGACTATTTGGAATCTAACCCCGGCTTATACGCCCAACTTCAATCATTGAGCCAAAAATGGGCGGATGGCTTATTGAATTTAGCGGAAAAGCACGGTATTGCAGCTTGCGGAAACCAAATTGGCTCCATGTCCACTTTCTTCTTCACTGAAGGCCCCGTCTACGATTATGACTCTGCCCTCAAAAGCGACACCGCCCTTTACGGCTCCTTTTGGCGGGGAATGCTCCAAGGTGGGGTGTGGTTGGCTCCCAGCCAGTTCGAAGCCTCTTTCACTTCAGCGGCCATGACCTCCGCCGACATTGACGAAGCCCTCGGTGTAGCCGAACAAGTATTCAAAGGTCTGCGCCCGTGACAGAAGCCTCCAAATCTCCACAAACGAATTACGCGCCAGCCCCCGCCCCTGCCGTTGGCCCGGGGCTGGCTTTGCTCTTGTCTTTAGTGGTCTTGCCGGGCCTGGGCCAGCTTTTGACGGGACGCTTGCGCAAAGGCGCAATCATGGTTGGAGTCCTGGCCATTTGGCTACCGGTGGCCTTGGTGAAATTAGGGCGGGATATGTCCGTCATCATGCCGGATTTATTGGCCCGCAGTAATGAGGGGGCCGCCATCACACTGGCGGAAATCCAAAACGCTTTGGCTCCCATGGCCACCGGTATAACTTGGATTTTCTTCCCCTTGTTGGTAATCTGGTTTTGGGCCCTTTTTGATTCTATTATTTATTTTATTCAAATTAGAGAAGCTGCCAAGCCCTAAGGAAACGAGAAAGAACAATATGCGCTCAATATTATTAGATGAATTTTTAGAGCCAGAAATAGCGGCCATAAATTATTATCTTCACCAAAACACGCAATTTTCCGGCCTTGAAGGGCTTTACTGGATTCCTTTGCCCGAAGAGCTCTGGGAGGAGCCCCAAAGAAAAGCCCCAAAAGACGAGGGCTCATTGGGCCTTGAAGGTAGCAACTACCGTTTTGCGGTGGAAATTGGCGATGAGTGGGTGCGGTTTGAATTGTTAATACGTTCTGAGGGCCTGCTCAACTTAGGCGGCGGTATGGCTAGCGAAGCCCAAACCCTTTTCATTTTACGCTGGATAGATGAGATGATCAAAAAGCTCAACCTCTCATCACCTTCCTCGCCCTCTGACAAAACCGAAACTCCCACCAAGGAGCAGTAACGATGCCGTGCCAAAATTTTCTGCGCCTTCTACTAAGTGTTTTTTTCGCAATAGTTATAACGGCCACGCCTCTGGCAGCCGGCGACAGCGGCCCCGAGCCCATTGATCTACCTTCAGACCCCATTGAACGGGCCGCCCTGGTGGGCTTGGCCACCAGCTTTCAAGATAGCGCCATGTGGCAGGTGCAAAAAGCCCAAGTGCTCAGCACCGCCCCAACCCTCCCCAACGCCGCCTTCTTGGAAAAGCACGACCCCAAAGAACTTTACTGTGTCTGCGTGGAATTCGAAGTGCGCTATAAAGTCGAGTGGACAACCACCGAGCCATCCCCATGGAAACGCACAGTGCGCAACATCTTAGTAATCAAGACCCAAAGCGACCACTTTATGGCCCTCAAACCAATGAACATCTGCTCACCATTCTGCCAGTAAGGGGATTTTTTGGTGAGAACCTTTTTTGCAAAAAAGGTTCTCCCCAAACCCCTCTCCAAAAAACT
>CAYJAF010000031.1:0-27060 GCA_964368195.1 uncultured Thermodesulfobacteriota bacterium | reverse complement strand
ATGCCCAATGCTACTTCTCCGGCTGAACTTGGTAGAAGTACCGACACCAGGGTCTTAGGTATCGGCCTGCATAGCATAACTCCCTACAGTGAAAAGCCTGAACCGATAAATGTTCAGCCTGTGGTCACTGCTCCTGAGCCAGAAAAGCTTGAGTCGGTGAGTGTTGCGCCCCTTTCGGTAAATAGCAGCGTGGTGTTTAATGCTACTCAAGCTAACCGCTCGCTTTTAGTGGAAGGTTGGTCTGGAGCTGAAGAGTGGGGCACATGGTCAGATGGCAAGCATGCTGTAATTAATTTGCCCTTAGTTGACGATGTACGTGGGCTTAGCTTTAAAGCACGGGTAGCACTGTTTTCTAAGGCGCCATTTCCCCTTTCAATCTCTTTTAATGGGGTTGAGGTCTACAACAAAGAATTGACAACTCCTGAACTCAATTTAAACTTGGATATTCCGGAAGGAGTGCTTTCGCAAATAAAGGACAAAGAATTGCTGAAAGTAGAGTTTAATATGCCTAATGTTATCTCTCCGGCAGAGCTTGGTTTGAGTTCTGATACGCGGTCCCTGGGGATTGCCCTTGCTAGCATCACACCCTACAGTGAAAAACCTGAGCCAATTAATGCTCAGCCTGAGACTACTAAACCTGAGCCAGAAAAGCTTGAGCTGGTAAGTGTTGCGCCTCTTACAGTAAATAGTAGCGTGGTGTTTAATACTACTCAAACCAACCGCCCGCTTTTAACGGAAGGTTGGTCTGGTGCTGAAGAATGGGGCACTTGGTCAGATGGGGTAAAAGCAAATATTATTACGGCTGTAGAGCCTAATGTAAAAGGTATAAAGCTCCATATAGCGCATATGTTGATTCCGTCAAATGATGGGTTAAACTTGACTGTTACTGTGAATGGAGCTGAGGTGTTAGCGCAGAAGTATACTCAGCAAGTTGCCGAAATTGATATTCCTTTGCCGCAAGAGGCATTAAATAGTCCCGATAATATCATTGACATTGAACTGCATATGCCTAATGTAGTCTCACCAAAGGAGCTGGGGCATAGTGAAGATACTCGCAAGCTTGGCATTGGCTTGAAAGAAATTTCAGCTTATTAATTGACTCGGTTATGAGATCCAATTGGCTAAATTCTTTAGATAGTGTGAATGAGTTTTAATCTTTTTTCTGTATTGCATCTTTCGTTGCAACTGTGCGGACTAGGGAGCTTTTTATGTTTTCAACCATTTCTAATTGGGTTCTATTTTTGAGCTCTGTTTGAATTTTTTGTAAAGCGTGAACCACAGTGGAGTGATCGCGCCCACCAAGAGCTTGGCCAATTTCCAAAGTTGTTAAAGACGTTAAATCGCGAGCAATAGAGATAGCTATTCGGCGCGCCCAGGCTATTTGGCGTGAGCGGTTGTGGCCGATTAAATCACTTACTTTCAAGCCAAAAACGTCGGCCACACCTGCTAAAATAGTCTCCATGGGGAGCTCTGTCGTTGGAACTTCATTGCCAGTTCCATAACCTAAGCGTTCTAACGCTTGGGGCAAGGTGAGCTTTGCTTTGCGCACTAACCACGCCACAGTCTCTAAAAGGCCCCGCCATTGTCTGGGGTCGTTATCTATCCTGCGGCCCAGCTGGGCTAAAAAATCTTCCGGTAAATCTAGGTTCAAGCGTTCAGCTTCTTGGCGCCCAATGGTCAGTAACACTTTCAATTCAAGTGGTTCAATGGGCAAAATGAGGGCTCCGCTTAAGCGGGAACGTAAAGATTCCTCTAAGCCCAAAAGTTTCAGAGGTGGTTGCGAACTTGTTAAAACTAATGTAAGGGGTTGGAAGACGGCTTTGTCAAAAGCTTGGCAGAGCTGTTGTTGAAGTGAGGGTTTGTCGGCTAAAAGGGGGACGTCGTCTATTAAAATAAAGCCGTGTGAAGGGCAAGAGCCAAAGTCAGTATCTGCTCTGCCCAGTTTGACAAAGGGGGTTTTGCCTTCTTGGGCTAGCTTCCAAGCCATGGACTCAAGAAGGTGAGTCTTGCCCCAAGGCCCGGAGGAAATCAGCAAAAGAGCCTTGCCGATTAAAGCCCCGTTCAGGGCTTCGTGGGCAGCCATGAGGGGGAGCTTATTTGATTCGGCTGTTTTGAAGTTTTCAAAGCGGTAAATGCCACTTAAATTTGGTGGGAGGGCTGCCAAAGTGTTGGTATTAGGCGGCACCGTGAGCTTTAGCACCGTCGGGGCTGTTTGTTCGTTAGCAGGCTGACAATGAACGGTTATTTCCTTCAAAGGACACTGGCGCTCGGCAGCCAATGAGCTCAAAGTGGCTAGGTGAGCAGTAATGGCTCGCCGGTGGAAAATGGTGGGGGCAGTGAGGGTGAGGCGGCCTTCTTCAGGGCGGTAATCCCACTGGAGAGGCGCAAACCAACGCCGCAACTCCTCCTCTGTCCAAAGGCCTATTAGCGCTGGCCAAAGTAATTCTCGCAGTTCTTGGCCTTTATTTTCTAAATTATTGAGCATCTTTTAGAATTTTTGTTCCGGGCCGGGCAGGGTGCGTCGCAGTAAAATATAGCTGGCGCCCAAGCCCCCGTCTATGGGTTGTGCTGTGGTGAAGGCCAAAATATACTTACGGGGAGCTCCGCGTAATAGATAGGCTTCCAAAAATCGCTTCAACACCGGAATGCCATCTTGCGAGCCCAGGCCGCGCCCATGGATTAATAGCACACAAGTGCGCCCCAAGGAAATGGCGTCTAAAATAAAACGAGTCACTGCCGCTTCAGCTTGCAGTAAAGTCAGGCCGTGTAAGTCTAAATAATCTTGGTAGGGTATGCGCCCGGCTCGCAATTGGGTCATGATGCTGGGAGGCAATCCCTTGGTTTGGCCTTCGACATATTCATCGGAATAGGTAAGGTCAAATTCGGTTTTGCCGCTTACTAGATCGCTGAGGGTTTGAAGGGCCTCCAGATCCTCATTAGGCATCTCTGGAATTTTCCAGGCCGAAGCCAAAGGTGGGTCGGCTTTGGGGCGGTATTTATCTTTGCTGGTCAGTGGGGTGACGTCAGCCATTTCCAAGGCAAAGAGGGTCTCATCGCTCGGTGGGGGAGGTGGCGGGGGCGGAGTCTGCTTGGCCTTTGCCGCTAAATCTGCCGCCTTTTTTTCTTGCCGAACCAGTTGGTGTTTTAGTGTTTCTAAGCTTTTAAATGGTTGGGCGAAGGGGGCCTCTGCTTTAGGTGGTGTGTTTATGTTTTGGGTGCGTCGTTTTTTCCCCGCCATAGCTGTTCCTTATCTGAGTGTAAACTGATCACTCTCATGATTTTACAAGGCTTTGCTTTAAAAGACAAGCTCTGCTTTAAAAGAGGCAGGCCCTACGCGTCTAAATTTTTGCCGCTCACCTCTGGGGGTGCTTCTCCAAAAGATTCCTTATTTTAATTCCTTCGGCTTCGCTCACGCTTCGGCTGGCGCCTTCGCTTCGCTTGCAAGGCGGAATTAAAATTGCGAAATATTTTGGAGAAGCACCCCCTTCGGTTTCGCTTGCTTGTAATACACTTCAAACTTTACTTGTAAATCATGTTCAATTACAGCAGTTTATTCTGCTGAAGAATAAATCCGTGCTTACTTAAGGATTTCACTGCTTCGGCATGATTATTGCTTTACATCTGAGGTTTTAACGATTATAATATTAATGATAGTGGGCGTTAGTTAGCAGGCTTGTTAAAAATTGGTGCTGTTTATTCCCATATTGCAAAGGCCCGTGGTGTTCTTTGTAAAATAATTAAAAAAGTGAGGGAAAAAGGCTTTGAGCCGACACTTTAACCGTGAAGACGGGCCCAAAATGCCCAAAGTTCGTTTTTGGATATTGTGTGCTATGGCGGCACTTTTAGTATCCTCAGGGATGCTGTTGCTTGGGGCACGCTATTGGGCGGCGGAACTTAAATCCCTTAAAAATATGTTGCCGGCCGAAGTCGATATGAAACTTGAGCGGCTCACTTTAAATGAAAACGGCGCAGATGGGCGCACCATGATTATTAATGCGACCAACGCTCATTATTATAAGACTCAAGACCTCTTCATTTTAGATGAAGTTCGCGCAAAAATAATAACAGATGAAGGCTCTTATGATGTCTCTGCCGCAAGTGGCCACTACACGCAAAAAGAAAAAACGGTGGAGCTAAAGGGTGCGGTTCGAGTTGTCGACCCCGATGGCGGCGTTTTGACATCTGAAGTTATGTTGTTGGAGTTCCAGGCGAATTTGATAAGTGGGGCTGAATCATTTTGCTATTCTGCGCCAAAAATCGATTTGACCGGCACGTCTTTTGTTTTTAACACGCAAAATAAAATCCTTCAAGTTGAAGGCCGCACGCATTTGTGGTTTTAAATTTTTTAACTAATAGTGGTGATTACGGTGAAACAGAGCATAACCAAATACTTTTTGATAATGGGTATATTTTTGCTTGTGGGGCAATCCCTCTCTCTTTCCGCTCAGCTCCGCCCCGGAGCCCAAGGCGAGAACGATGGCCCTATCGCCATTTCTTCTGACCATTTGGTTTCTGACGAAAATAATAGCTTGGTCACTTTCAGTGGTTCAGTTGTCGCCCGCCAAGGAGGCATGACCATCACTTGTGATGTGATGAAAGTTTACTACCTCGATGACGGGTCTGAGTCTGCCGAACCGCAAGAGGCGAGCTCTTCGCCTTTCAGCACTTCCGGTCGCCGCATTGACCGGGTTGAATGCGAAGGTAATGTCAAAGTGGTGGAGAGCGGCCGCATGGCTGTGGGTGAAAAAGGGCTCTATTTAGCTCAGGCCTTACCCCGCCGCATTGTTTTAACCGGCAATGCTCGTGTTTGGCAAGGGCGCGATTCCCTCACCGGGCATCAGGTCACTTATTACCTTGATGGAAAACGCAGTGTGGTGGAAAGCCGTCAACGGCAAAGGGTTCGGGCTGTTTACCATCAGGAGTAGTGAATAATGATTTTGGCTGTGACCTCTTCGGCGGGCTCTTCGAGCCCCCTTCAAAATTCTGCTCGCTCTGCGAAAGATAGAGCCTCATCCCCCCCGCAGCCGGAGCGTCTGGTGGGGAGTGCTTTGGTCAAATCATATGGTCAGCGCAAAGTCGTCAACGAAGTTAGCGTGGCTTTGCAAACCGGAGAGATTTGCGGACTTCTGGGGCCTAACGGAGCTGGGAAGACCACTACTTTTTATATGCTGGTAGGCCTCATTAGCCCTGATGAAGGGGCGGTTTTGCTTAATGATTTTGACTTGACCGATGCCCCCATGCACCAAAGGGCCCGAATGGGCTTGACTTATTTGCCCCAAGAACCTTCGGTCTTTCGGCGTCTTTCGGTGGAAGATAATGTCATGGCCATTTTGGAGACCATGGGTTTAGATGCCGATGAGCGTCAGAGGCGGCTTAAGGATTTATTGGCTGATTTGGGCCTCACATCGCTGGCTAAAAATAGGGCTCTCTCCCTTTCCGGTGGTGAGCGGCGGCGTTTGGAAATTGCTCGAGCCCTGGCGGTGACCCCTGTGTTTTTACTTTTTGACGAGCCCTTTGCCGGCATCGACCCCATTGCGGTGGGCGATATTCAAAACTTAATTCGCCTCTTGCGAGAGCGGGGCCTTGGGGTTTTGATTTCCGACCACAATGTGCGCGAAACACTGAACGTTTGCGATCGGGCCTATATCATTAACGAAGGCCAAGTGCTCAAAGAAGGTTTGCCCCAAGATTTGGCCGGCGATGAAACTGTGCGCCGCATTTATTTGGGCCAAGATTTTTCCCTGTAAAATAATAAATTGTTAATTTTTCAAGGCTTCTGCTATTTATAAAAGCCTTTTTCTGGAGTGTTTTGCATGGCGTTAGACTTAAGGCTTAGCCAAAAACAAGCTCAAGTCATGGTTATGACACCTCAATTGCAACAGGCGATTAAGCTTTTGCAGTTGGGGCAAATGGAGTTGGTGGAAGAAATAAACCAAGAGATGTTGGAAAACCCAATGTTGGAATTGGCACCCCCACCTGATAGCGCCGAAGCCGCCGCCCGTGAAGCCTTGGGCAACCCCGAATATGACCAGACACCGGAATCTGACAGCCGGCAAAGCGACGAATTTGCCGATTCAGCCGGGGCCAGCGAAGAGGCTGTGCGGGAAGAATTCGATTGGGAAAACTATTTGGGGGAATATTCAAGTGCCCCGTCAACATCTTTAAACGTCGGGAGCCACGAAAACCCCGAGGAAACCCCGGGCTTTGAAAGCTTTGTGGCGGCCAAAACATCTTTGGCTGAGCACTTGAGCTGGCAGTGGCGCTTTGCCGCCAAAAATGATCGGGAGCTCGTTTTGGGTTCGGCTGTCATTGGCAACTTAAATGATGATGGCTACTTAGCCGCCACTTTGGAAGAGCTGGCTGAGGAAACTAAAAGCAGCTTGGAAGAAATGGCTGCTATTTTAGAGCGCATTCAAGACCTTGACCCGGCCGGAGTCGCCGCTCGTGATTTACCGGAGTGTTTACTAATTCAATTGCAAAAACTTGATGCGGCAGATTCTTTAGCCGCTGAAATTTGCCGTAATCACTTAAACTTATTGGAAAAAAAAGATATGGCTGGCCTTTGCCGAGCCCTTAAAAGCGATAAGGAAGAAGTCGCCACCGCCATTGAGGCCATTCGTGCGCTGGAGCCTCGCCCCGGGCGAGCGTATAACAATACAGATTCCGTCTACGTTTCTCCCGACGTCTATATTTCCAAAGTGGGTGATGAATACATCATCACTTTAAATGAAGACGGCCTCCCGAAATTGCGTCTTTCGCGAGAATATCGGCGAATGCTCACCGATCAAGAGGCCAAAGGGGAAACGAAAAAATATCTGAACGAAAAACTTAAAGGCGCAGCTTTCCTCATTCGCAGCATCCATCAGCGGCAGCGGACGATTTACCGGGTGACAGAAGCTATTTTTAAGGTGCAACGAAATTTTCTCGATTACGGCGTAGAGCACCTTAAGCCATTGGTTTTACGTGATATTGCTGAAGAGTTGGGTTTCCATGAATCCACCATCAGCCGTGTTACTACCAATAAATACGTCTACACTCCCCAAGGTCTTTTTGAGTTGAAATACTTTTTCGACAGCCCCATTCAACGCTTCCAAGGAGAGGCCCTGGGCTCTGAAAGTGTTAAAAACCGCATCAAGCAAATTATCGGAGCTGAAGACCCTAAAAAACCTTTGAGTGATCAGCGTATTGTGGAAATTTTGCGGGGCTCAAATATTGATATTGCTCGCCGAACAGTAGCTAAATATCGGGAAATGTTGGGTTTAGGCTCTTCTTCAGAGCGGCGTCAGATGTTTTAAAAATTGCTTCTGCATCTACAAAATAAGGAAATCAACTTCTAAGTATTTTTTAGGGGGGAATTGTATAAAACAAGGTTTTGCTTTTAAGGCACCCAGTTAAGTAATGTTTTTGGTGGTGCTTGTCGGCCTTTTGCGAAGTAAAAGAACGATAGTCAATGCCAGTAAGAATTTTTAAGGGTGTTTTTAAGGGAGGCTTTTCCCAGAAAGTTTGCTTCTAGAAAATTTTTTGAAATTGACTGATGTGTTTATAAAGAGGCTGGTATTTTTAAAAAAAATGTGTTAAATTTAAATTACAAATTAATGTTTTATTCGACACACTTGATGAGTTGGATAATGCCTCTTAACTTTTGAAACGCGGAGGGGGTTCCCATGCCCTTGGGTTCTGGCCAGCGAGTATTAATTGTAGATGACTCGCCCATTATGCGGCAGATGCTAGTTAAAATATTCAAAGACGAAGGCTTCGAGGTGGCCGGTGAGGCCGCCGACGGGGTTCAAGCCGTTGATATGTTTGAGGAGCTATTGCCAGACTTGACCACCTTAGACATTGTTATGCCTAAAATGCGCGGAACGGAAGTGTTGGAGCATCTGATGGTAAAGTTTCCGGACGCAAAAATTATTATGGCTTCTTCTGTTTCTGACGCCCGGACTGTGATGGCTTGCCTTAAAATGGGGGCTAAACAATATATTACTAAGCCCTATGATGGGGTGAAGATTATGGCGGCTGTGCAAAAAGTTTTAGGTTTATAAGTTTTTCGTTCCAAGGGGCGTTCCCCTTGGGGTTTGTTTTTTAAAGAGTTTGGTAACGAGTTTTATTAAAGTCTGGGGAAGATTCATGAGTGTGACAGACGAGAATCTGGCTGAATTATTTGAGCAGTACAAAGATGAAGTCCGAGAGACCATCGGTACTTTAGATAATGAGTTGGTGGCGATTGAGCAAGATCCCACCTCCAGCGAGACTATTTTCTCTCTCTTCCGGCACATGCATTCCCTTAAAGGGTCTTCAAAAATGTTCAATGTGGATAACATCGCCCACATTGCTCACCATTTGGAAGACCTTATGTCAATTATTGACAAAAACAATTCCATTTTAGGTAAACACCCAAAAATAATTGATCTTCTCTTTAAAGGTAACGACATTTTCCGCGACATCATTGCTCGCCTGGAAGATGACATTACCTTTGTCAACTTGACCCCGGAACACACTTCTTTTGTTGGGGAAATTCAAGCACAATTAGATAAAATCAACCGGCGCGATACTCAGCTGGTGACGGCGGCCCGTAAGCTCCTTGATGATTTAGAAGGTATTTTGCCCTCTTTGGAAGATGCTGAAACGGAAAACGTGCGAAAATCCATGGGCGAAGTGGCCGAGGGTTTGGCCTTGGTGACCTTGGAAACAGAAGGCACGAGCCAGGTTAACTTTCACTATAATGGGGTTGATTTAACGCTTGATGTCAATGCTTTAGAGGAGCTTTTAGAAAAATTCAAAGCTGAAAACGGCACTCCGGAAGACGCATCGACTCTCATTGATGTCTTAGGGCGCCTTTATAATAGCATGGCTGATGTTGCCACCGAAGATGCTCAAAATCTCATTGCTGAATTGGGCGATGGTCTGTGGATGTTTAAAGAGCGTGATTTGGACGTTGACCAGATGATGGTTGAGTTTTTCTTTACTATTCTCAATGAGTTAAAAGAAAAATTTCAAGTTGAAGTCGTGAGCACGGCCAAAGATGAAACAAAATCAACAAAATCAAAGCGTTCCAATTCCACTTTAAAAGAGCCTCAAGCTAAAACAATTCGGGTGGATGAAGCAAAAATCGATCAATTCCTTGATTCCGTTGGTAAATTGATTACTAAAAGTGAAATTTTAAACCACTTGCAATTTTCTTTCCGGCAGGCCGGTTTAAGCAGCGCCATGATGCGAGATTTTACCACCGTCTCGCGAACTATCTCAAATGATATAGTTAATCTCCAGCATTCTATCATGGAAGTTCGCCAAGTTGAGATCAATAATATCTTGAAAAAGTTCCCGCGTTTAGTGCGTGATATTTCTCATAAAATTGAAAAGGAAGCTGAGCTCAACCTCTCCGGTGAGCGCGTGCCCATAGATAAAAGCCTCTTAGATGACGTCGAACAGGCTATGGTTCACATTGTCCGTAATGCTGTTGACCACGGCCTGGAAACACCGGATGAACGGATTGCTGCGGGGAAAAATAGGCGCGGAACCATTAATATTTCTGTTATTCAAGAAGACGCCTCTATTTATATCCAAGTGGCAGATGACGGGCGTGGCCTTGATTTAGAAAGAGTTAAGGCCAAAGCTGTTGACAGGGGTGTTATTACTCCTGAGCAGGCGATCTCCATGGGCGACAAAGAAGCTGAAATGCTCATTTTCCGCTCGGGCCTTTCCACTAAAGACGAGGCCACCGATCTCTCCGGCCGGGGAGTGGGCATGGACGTTGTCATGACCAACTTAAAAAAGTGGAATGGCGAAGTCATCATCACTAACCAGCCCGGTAAGGGCTTGAGTATTGGCTTGCGTCTGCCAATCACTAATACTCTTTTGACTAAAGAGGCCATTTTGTTGCGGGTTGCCGATAGCATTTTCTGCTTGCCTTTGGAATTCGTTAGCGAAATTGTCACTGTGCCCATGGGCTCCATTCATAATCATAAAGATTATTCTGTTTTTCGGCACCGAGATATGGTCATTTCGGTGATAAATATTAAGGAAATCTTAGGTTTATATGATTCGACTTCCTTTGATATGGAAGAAAATGAAAAAGAGAGCCGAGCTTTCATCATCTTGCAGGATAAAAATGACTCGCGCCATTCTATAATGGCTGATGAAATTTTGGGCCAACAAAAAATTGTTATCAAGGAATTTGAATTAGAAACCTTTAGAAGATTGCCTTATTTCAATGGTTTAACTTTGCTGGGCGATGGGCGAGTTGTTCTGATTTTAGATTCGGAAAAGCTGATGGCTTCTTCTTAAGCTCAAAAGAAACTACCTCGGAAGGATTTCACTTATGCTGCGTTTCACTTCCGCCATTTTCACCACTTCCATCACCTTGGGAGTGGTTTTTTTGGGGCTACTCTTGGTAGGGCCACTATCTAGCTTGGTCATGGCCCAGGAGAAGCCTTTGCTGCTTATTTTCCACACGGGAGATGTCAGAGGGCAGGCGATGAATGAAAGTGGCTCTGAAAGTGGCTCCGCTGCCCAATCGACTTCGCTACAAATAGGCTATCCCCACTTAGCATCCTATATAAATTCTTTCCCGGGGGAAAATAAATTACTATTAGATTCCGGCAATTTTCTCAGTGGTTCCCCATTGGCCAATGTGACGAGAGGTGAGGCCACTGCCAGTGTGATAGCCTCGATTCCCTACGATGCCTTAACTCCCGGTAGCCAGGATTTTGATTTTGGTCTGGCTCGGCTTATGGAATTGCAAGAAGCAAATGCCTTGCCCTTGATTTCAGCCAATATTACTGAGAGGGAAGATGGGGGATTTTTACTTCCACCATATATCGTTAAGGAGTTTGGTGATTTTAAAGTGGGGATTTTGGGCTTAACAACACTAGAAACCCCAGAGGAAACAACTCCGGCAAATGTGGCGGCCTTGGATTTCGGGGGGCCAGGCGATTTGTTTGCAACAGCTCAGAAGACTGTTGATCAGTTGAAAAATGTAGAAGGTGTTGATTTAGTCATCGCCTTGAGCAACTTGGGAAGTAATGGCGAAGATAGGGTTAATACTCGGGTATTGGCTCGAGAGGTGCAAGGTATTGATTTGATTGTTGACAGCCATGCTGAGCCCTCTCTAAACGGCCTTAAGCTCGATAATAGCACCTTGGTCTCGGCTGGCTTGCACTTGGATAGCTTGGGCCATGTGGCAGTTTATTATGATAAGTCAAGTGGCTTTTCGTATCAGATTAAAACAGTGCCCGCTTCTGAGCTTAGCCAAGTGGAAATAGATGATGATGTGGCTGAGGAAATTCAAGACCAAAAAGAGCTTATGGCTGCTAAACTCTCTCAGGTGGTGACTGAAATACCCTTTGAACTCAACGGCAACCAAGAGGCTTTGCGTGAAAGTAGCACAAACTTTGGGCGGATACTCGGGGCGGCGATGGTTGCGGCCACAGGTGCTGACATCGCCCTTTACGAAGGCAGAGCCATCCACAGCTCCATTGCTGCCGGCGTAGTAACTCAAGGTCAACTTTTGGCGGCTTTGCCTTATGAAAACTCGAAAGTTAGTCTAATTTCCGTGACCGGGCGTGAGCTTTTAGCTATTATTAACCATGGCTTAAGTAAATCAGGAAGCGAATTTTTCCCTCAATTCTATGGCCTGAAAATTACGGCTTACGAAAAGCAAAAGAGGGACGCCGATGGTTCCTTCTGGAATTTTGATGAGGTTGAGGAGCTGGAAATCGGCGGGCAAGAGCTCAATTTGCGAGAGAGATATAAGCTTGCCAGCACTGAATTCTTAGTTGCCGGCGGCGGAGGCTACCCGCATTTGGGTGAGGTCGAAGCTAAAAAATATGCTCCCTTAGCTGAAATCTTAGCTCAGTATTTACTTGAAACGCCTCTAGAAATCTTAGATGCAATAAGTGAAGATGAGGTGCTGGCTATTATTGTGGAAAAATAGGCATCTGTCATAACGCGCATATCTTGGCGCAATAATAGACCGGTATCTAAAGTACAGATTAACCAAGGTGTGAGGAAAGCTTTGGGAAGGCATTAAAAAAGGAGACATTAAATGTCTCCTTTTTTTGCTCTAGACCGAATAAATTTAGGGTTATGGTGGGTTACGGCTTCAGCTACTTTTGTTGAGTGAAGAGCCGCATTTTCTAGCCACCAAAGAAGTTATTAGTAATCACGGGGGGGACGACGATCTCCGGGGCTTCTCTCTTCCCGCCGACGAGCTTCGTTAATACGAAGGCTACGGCCACCGACTTCAGTGCCATTGAGGGCTTCAATAGCAGCAAGGGCATTTTCATCATCCATTTCCACGAAGCCAAAGCCCCGGGGGCGCCCTGTTTCTCGGTCATTAATCAAATTCACTGAGTGAACAGAACCGTAAGCAGCGAACATATCGCTAACATCGTTTGTGGTTGAACTAAAAGGTAAATTTCCAACATAAATCGTTTTAACCATGAAACATCTCCGTCGCGCGTAATTATTGGCTTATTGCCAATTCATTTTTTGATTCCGGTCAAGAGTCAAAAGTATAAAGCTGGCCTTAAAACTAGTTTCAGGCCAAGTTGATTTTTATAATGTAGTTTATTTTCAAGCAGACTAAATAAGCATGGTGAAAATATAAAAAAAATAAACCCAAATGGAACTTTTCAGTTCTATCTGGTTAAAATAATAAGTGCCCCACAATGTTTCTAAAGGAAACCAAAATTAAAAAGCACAGAAAATACAACACGAAGTTTCGTGTTGAGAGTTTAAGGTATCAGGCTTTGGCAAAAATAGCAAGCAAAAAAATATCAAAGAATAACAAAAATAATAAAAATTTTTGCTATCCTCATGTTTTTTTCATTTTGTTACAGATGTTTAGGGGATAATTACCTTTGATAATTATTGTTTTTCCGGTGAAGCAAAGCCAACAACAATTGTAAACAATAAATTGTTGCATGTTGATTCGCAGGCGTGCTTTTGATTTCGCTTGCCTCTTCGTTATGCGTGGCATATACACTTCCTTAAAAGTAAGCTTATCCATCGCCATAATCGCCTCTGCAAACTCCCATTTGGGCGTTTTCAAAGGCGACAATATAACTCGCAATTCATTTTATGTAAAACGATCAAAAAATAACTAACAATTAGTTGAAGAAGCCCGTTTCATCATCGTCATTTGGCTGGTCACTTTGGGCTGTGGGGTCTATCGCTTGATTATAGAGATCAATTAGCCTGCCCAGCTCAAGGGCAAAATGTTCCGGCGTGCCCATAATGGCCCCCGGTTCCTCTTCCGCTGTTGTTTTCAGTTGGTGGCGCACCAAGAGGCTGGCCGCTGCTGCTCGCACAACAGTTAGCTGTTGACGGAAGGCGGCCAACGGCTCTGCGGCTAAATTTTCTTTATCTGCTTGGTCATCACCGCTATTGTCAAGGGCGTTTTCAAATTCATCAGCACTTAGAAGGAATTGGGAAAACAGGGGGTTAAAATCTTCTAAAGTTAAAAGGTGCAAAGTGGCTGATGAGACGTTGTTTTGTCCTAAAAGCGTTTGGAGTGCTTGGGCGCTGTCGATCGCTTTGAGCATAAAAGAGCGGATTTTCAGACCTTGGGTGGCCATGTTTTGAATATCTTTTTTACGCCGTTCAGCATCAGCGCTGTTTAAAATCTCGCGGAAACGAAGGTAGGCGTCATTGAGTTGTTGATAATAGTCGTAGATAGATTTGTGGAGTGTGGCGGCTCGCTCTTGGTTTGCTGCCGCAAAATTAGCATCACGGGAGCTTTCGGCTTGTAAATCGCGGGCCGCCATCAATGCTCCCCAGAGGTTTTGTAAGTTCCGGCCCAATTCGGTGACAGCTGTATCTAAACTGCTGTGAGGCGGAATAGCTGCTTTGGTCAGAGCTGCATTAATAGCTTTGGCTAAGGTGGTGGCTTCGCTCATTGTTTGGCTAAATGATTCCTTCAGGCCGTAAAAATCTCGCGGTTGATAGGTGGGGCCGTGGCCGTAAGCCTCTTGGTAGCTATAGAGCGCTTGGTGAAAATAGTTCTCCACTGCATTCCCTAAGTCAACGTAACTATTCCATTTTTCAATTTCGACTTTGGGGTCAACAGCGGGTTTTTTGGCTTCCTTAGGCGGAGTCTCTTTTGCTGCCGTCGTTTGTGGTGCGCTCGAAGCTTGTTCCGTGGCGCTTTCAGGCTTTAGGGAAACTTGAATGCTTTTGGAATCGGTTTCCTTTTCTTCACTTAGGCAGGCCCCTAAAAATAATGAGCATAAAATAGCAGTCGAATATAATATTTTCATGATTACCTTTGTTTTAGTGATCGGTTTTTTTCAGGTTACTTTGTTGCGGATCTTTCATTTTCTTGAGTCCCAAATTAATATTTTTGAGGTCTTTCAGCCAAGCTTCATTTTTAATTTCTTGGCTGGCCAACATTTGTTCAAGAGCATAAGTAATTCTAAGTGGTGTAGAGGACAACTCAGGCACAAAGTGGGTGCGGCCTCGCAAGATGGGCAAGCGTGCCGCCTGGCCGCTAAGGATTTGTCCTGAAGCTTGGCCAAAAGCTAAAATGGCTCGAGGTTGAATTAAGGTCAGCTCACGCCAGAGGATAGCCTGGCAAGGGTGCTTGTCCATGGCCTGAAAAGAGGCCTCTCCCGGGCATTTGAGGGCTGAGGTTAGGTAGTAGTCAGCCGGGCTCAATTCTAAGCCGTTAGTCAAGATGCTCTGCAAAAACTCCCCACATTCCTCTTGGAAATCGGAAGGATCTTTCACTACCACTGCCAAGAGCGGTTGCTCTTGGGTTCCTTGTCCCAAAGATGGAAGTGATATTCGTGTTTGGGCTCGCGCACAGGCCTGGCAGAGGGCTATTGTTTGGCTGAGCTCTGCCAAGTTCAGATCATTATAATGCCGATTCGGCAATTCTGCCGCCGTCGAATTTTGCCCGGCATTCCCAGCGGAAACGTTCGATTTTGCTATGGTGGACGAGGTCGATTCTGGCTCGTGAGCCTTATTTATTTGCGACGGCATTGTTGTTGTCGCTTTTTGTGTAATTGGCGGCCTTTGGGGAGCTCTGGCTGGCAACTGGGGCGGCATTATTTCAGCTGGGAAAGAATCCACTCCCAAGAGCTTGAAATAATCCACCTGATTTACCAAAGCTTGGGCCAGAAAATCAGCTTCAGCCCAAAAGTCTCCCGGGTTACTATAGTCAAGAATCGGAGTTTGAGGGGAGAGATTACTCATGGTTAATTTCCCCTGTTTAATGGATCTTGGGCCTCCAAAGGCCGAGGAGCAGCTCGGTCGTAAGGTTTGGTGAAAGTTAAGCCGTTCCAACGCAAAGGTAAAATGCCGAAAGTTGGAAGGAAGTTAGCGCAAGAGCTGGCATCAATGGTGGTGCTGGCGTTAATTTCTAAAGCAAGGCGGTCATTACTGCTGGAACGACACTCCAAGCATTCGTTAAAAATTTGCGCTTTGGCTAAAATATCTCGAGTGGCTCTGGGGTCTCTTAAGGTATCGGCCGTGATGTAATCTAAAATGCTGATGGCCGGTAGGTAATCGGTTAGCTCCACTTGAAGCACGCCAAGGTTATCTGAGCGATAAAGGCAGAGGCCAAAGGTGCAGACAGGATCGATGGGAGCTCTCCTTAAGCGTCCTCGGCAAATAGATAAAAGCTGAAAGCCATAGCCATCAAAGAGTTTGTAGGTGATGTCGCCGTAGCCCGGGCGCGAAAGCACAAGGAGGTTTGTGGCATAATGGCGGATAAAGGGGAAATTGGGGTCAGGGGGGGCGGCCCGCCCGGCTGTCCCTTCGGCTGCCAAGGCTGTTTGTAGCATTTCTTCCCGCTCGACTTGGCTATAGCCGCCGCATTCAGCCGAGGGCAACCTTAAAAATATTTCAGAAATAGTGGCCGCCTCAACTTGGGGCGCCATGAGGAGAAGAGCCCAAAAGAAGAGGGGAAAATAAGAATATTTTCTTATAAATTTAGCCACTTAGTCTCACCTGGAAGTTAAGCTTTTTTTTGTGGTTCAATGGCCCAGCCTAAATCTAAGGCCCATTGTAGAACTTTTTCAGCCAGCCAAAAGTCAAACTCATCATCAATATCAACATTTTCCTGACGGCTGGTGACCATGGTGCCGGCCCTTTGGCCAAAAAGGCTTTCGGCGAAGATAGTTTCCCGAGTACTGACGATGACGCTTCCATCATTGACAAAAACTTCACTAATATCTTGGCGGCGGTGCTCCACTCCGTGGGGAGGGTAGAGGAGCTGTTGGAAGCCGGTGGCCATTGAGTCCAAGTTATCGCCATCTTCAAAAGCTCCAAGCACTCGATCCACCAGCTGCGGTGAGCGCAAAGGGCTGGTGGGCTGGAGCAAAACAATGTGGCTGGCGTCAGCGACTTCTGATAAGGCGTGCTCTAGCACAAGACGGCTGATGGTGTCGTCACGGGCTAACTCCGGCGGACGAACGAGCACTTCAGCTCCGTAGGCGCAAGCGACCTCAGCTATTTCAGCGTCTTCGGTGGAGACCACAACTCGCCCTAGCTTTTCAGAATCTAAAGCAGCTTTAATCGTCCAAGCAATGAGGGGGTGCCCACAAATTGGGCGAACATTTTTCCGGGGGACTCCCTTGGAACCGCCACGGGCCGGAATTACGGCAAGATACATAATGCTCCTTATAATTAGTTGATGCTGAAAAACTCCTTTTCAGTCGTTTTTCAGCAGACGCACGCCGGCTTTCGCACCCCTTTTGCATTCGCAAAAGGCCGCCG
Organism: uncultured Thermodesulfobacteriota bacterium; assembly: GCA_964368195.1. Lineage (GTDB taxonomy): Bacteria > Desulfobacterota > Desulfarculia > Adiutricales > Adiutricaceae > Adiutrix. Next base: position 10,341 of record CAYJAF010000031.1, on the reverse strand, counting down.
GAAGTGAATTCCGGCTTGCGCTTCGCCTCGGGGGCACCTGCCAGGCGGCAGGCGCCTTAGCCGCCGCTATGGCATTTTCGAAAGGAAAAATATACCGGGTTTCGCTAAAAAGGACGTAATTACCTTGCATATTTTTCACATTATTTTTTGCTGTTTCATCAATTATTGCTAGCTGTTATTACATTTTTCAGCGGCGACTAATTATTCCGCAGCGTCACGGAAATCAATTTTTAAGAGTTTCCCTCCGGATCTTTCTCCAAAAAATTTTTACGGGTGCTGAATTTTGGTTTTTTACTTCGTAAAAAGCCCAAAACTAATCACCGAAAATGTTATTTAAAGTGGAAGCTTTGGAAGTAAAATCTCATTTTAAAATAATTTTTCCACAAAATTTCTGAAAATTGATTTCTCTGTCGTAGTGTTTATTTAAGTTGATATTACTAATGTCAACTTTTTATAGGTATATTAGTTTTTAAAATCCAAATAAATACCGTAAAATTTTAGGCTGAAGGTTTCCTAACCACAGCCAAAAGGCGACTTCCCCAAAGATTTTGGTGGAGGCATTCAGGGGTTAAGGCCTCCCAAAAGGGCTCTGCTTCTCCGCCGTAAGGGTCGGCAAAGGACAGGTGATTGTTAATGGTATCCAGTTCAGTGATGACCGTTTCCAGCTCTTCAATTACAAGGCCTTGACTTTCAAGCAAACGCGAAAGAGAGGGGGGGCTGAAATGGTTGAGGTGGGAATGACCTCCGAAGGTATTACTTTTTTCGTGGAGCAGGCGAGTGACCAAAGAATGGGCGTTGGGCACCATAATTAAGCACAAACCTTCCGGAGCCAAAAGGCGGCGCACTTCAGCCATGGTGTGGCGCGGTTCCGGCAAGTGCTCCAAAACTTCCCAAAGGGTGATGCAATCGAAGCTGGCCGGGGGAAGATCAGTCATTTCCAAATGCTTGACAATGACGTTTAAGCCCTCATCGGCCAGTTTTTTTGTGCTCTCTAAATTCAGTTCTAAAGCTGTTGTTTGCCAGTTTTGCTCTTCAGCTAAGCGCACAAAATGTCCTTGCCCGCTGCCAATATCCAATAGACGACGGCCCGGGGTGCGCATGTCTACCAAATCCAGACCATATTGATATTTCAGCCGGTCGAGTTCTTGCTGGGGCTGGGAGTTGAGCACCGCCTGCCAAGCGGATTCCTCCCGCCAATATTTTTCCGCCACATCTTCTCGCAAAATGAGGCTCACATAAATTGTGCCGCATTCCAAACAGAGAATATGCCTGAAGCCATCTTTAATAAAGAGGCACTTTTCAGGGGCCTTTTCGCAAACGGGGCAGTGACGAAACCTAAGTAAATCGGCTTGGAGGAGGTTCGTTTCGGGGTCAATGGCCCACAAAAATGGTTGTTTTTTCGAGGTTAAACGCCCTGTTTCCCGGTTGAATTGGGCTCCACCAATGACTAAGGAAGCATCAAAGGCGTTTTTGCGGGTTAACCGTGCTTGGGGATCTTTATGCCAATTTATAGTCATGAATTCACCAGCTTGTTTGCTAGAGAGTGTCGCCAAGAGCGACTTTTTGGTTCTCTAAAGTCAGATTCGCTTTCTTTTTCGGTTATGTATGCCAAACACACTCCTTGAAAATTCATCTTCCTTGATATAACTCAAAAATTCATCTTTCGATGCTGCTCTCTGAGGAGGTATTGTAAAATCAGCTTTTGTCACCTGCAAGTATTACAGATAATTGAGCTTGGGCTTCTTCCAGTTTACTCAAATTCCCGTAATATTCAATAAAAACTCGTACGCTTTTTGGTAAGCGCCTGGTTTTTAAGATATTTTTTAGGTGGAGCCACTCTTGATTTTTGGGGGCTCGGTGGGCATCTAAGGCCCAAAAGGGTGTTGGTAAGCTCCGTTGCGGGCGCGAAAGGTGGAGCTCTACAGTTTTTTCTAAAGGTAATGCCGCCAGATAATCGCTCAAAAAGCAATTTAAATTATGAGCTGTAACTGCGGCATGGGCTAAATCAAGGGTGAGGCCTAAATCGAATTCAGCCAGGCAGCGAGCTATGAATTGCGGCTCGGTGACTTTATGGTAAAGCCCGGTGGGGTAAAAGTTGTAATTTTCCACCGCCAGGGGGCCACTGTAAAATTTTCGGATCATGCCCACTGCCGCCTCTAAACGGCGCAATATCTCCTCTTGGCTGAAAGCTTTGCCCACCGGCCAAACGCCTAAATGGCGGCCGGCAGCCGGCCCTAAATCAAAGCTAAAAAGTTCCACTTCTTTTTCACTAAGAAGGTGGTCTAAACCTTCTTTTTTAAAGCGGTGGTGAAAGTTGTCTAAACTTGTGCCCAATCCCCAGTGAAAGATGCGTCGTCGTTTTTGAGCGGCTAGCCAAAGGGGTTCCGGGAAACTACGCAGAGACCAAATCGTGGCCGCCGTAGCTAAACGTAAGGCCGCAGGGCTCCAGGTCTTGAAGCGGTGAGAAATGACAAGGCCAAGTTCAGCCATTATACTTTCTCACGTTTATCAATATTTGACAAGTGTTCATTGCTTCACATCAATCTAATTTATAAGTTCCCCGGGCTCCTACGGAAGAATTTTTCATCTCTTGCCTGCTAGTTTAAGTCCACAACTCGCTTGCGCTCAAACAGTGGACTTAAATTTTAGCAGTCAAGTTCTGAAAAGTTTTCCTTGGGTCGCCACTAAGTTCATGATGTTCTGTCAAATTAGATTGACGTGTTCATTGCTTAAGGCTTCCCCTTTTTTTAAGGGGAGGGCCAGGGTTAAGCCGCTAGGGTCGGCTAGTTCTTTTGCCCCCAATAAGGTGGCTTTGGGCTCTCCCGGCCGCATGAGGGCCAAATCTGAGGTGGCTAAAGCGTGCCCGGCGGCAAGGTCGCACCTTGCGACCCAAGCTCGGCGGATGAGTTTTTGGATAGGCTCCTCAAGGCTTAGGAGCCTTTTCTCAGACTCACCCCAAAGCACGGCGCATTCTTGGCTCCATTGGGCCAGCTGGCTAAATTCTTCCGGCAGGGCGGAAATGTCGTTGTCACCGCCGGGTAACTCTCGGTCAATGGTAAAATGCTTTTCCACAACGGCGGCCCCCAGCGCCAAGGCCATGCGGGCCGCAGCCAAGCCTTGGGTGTGGTCTGAATAGCCAACTGTCAGCCCCTCACTTTGCCAGCGAGCCATGACAGCTAAATTGGCGGCCGACAGCGGTGCCGGGTAAAGGGAAGCGCATTGCAAAAGGGTTAAGCGATCTCGGGCCGGAGCCAATGGAGTTAAGGCGGCCCGCACGTCAGCTTCGGTGGCGGCCCCGGTTGAGACAAAAAGTGGTAATGGAACTTGAGCCGCTTTATGCAAAAGAGGATAATTAGTTATGTCGCCGGAAGATATTTTTAGGAAATCCACCTTGTTAGCTACGGCAAAATCCAACCCTTCTTGGTCAAAGACAGTGAGGCCGGCGCCTAAGCCCAAGCTGTGGGCGTAACGAACTAAAGAAGCTAGCTCATCTGCGGCCAGCTCTTCTGCTAAAAGTTCAGCGTAGTAGGGACTCAGCGGGCTGAGAAAGGATTCCGTGTGGTAAGCCTGGAATTTGACAGCTCCGGCCCCGGCGTTGGCGGCGGCTTCAATCATTTTGGCGGCCAGTTGGAGGTCGCCGCCGTGATTGCCGCCAATTTCTGCCACTAAAAGTGGGGCAGAATAAGGGGCCGGGGATAATGGGCTGGTTAAAGAATCTTTAATAGAAGAAAACATTGGGAGATTTTAGCTTATTTTGGGTGGAATGTAAATAAGCATGGTGGGAGTGGACAGGGCCGACGCATCTAAATTCTCGCCGCTCGCCTCTGGGGGTACTTCTCCAAAATATTCCTTATTTCAACTCCTTCGGCTTCACTCGCGCTTCGGCTGACGCCTTCGTTTCGTTCATTAGGCGGAGTTAAAATTGCAGAATATTTTGGAGAAGCACCCCCTCTGGCTTCGCTTTACGTTGCATTAGACTTTTGGCCAACTTGAAAATTATCTTTAATTACAGCTGTTTATTTTGGAAAAAAGATAATTACAACAAAAAATTTAGATGCGTTGGCCCTGTGGGGCGCCCCCTTTGGCTTTGCTTAGTTTGCGTAAAACTTTAACTTGCAAAATCAATTTTTTGATTGCGGGGTGAACAGTGTCTTTTATGATGTGAAATTAGATTCGGGGGCGTAATTTTTTTCCTGAAAATTGCACTCCAGCCAAGTGTTCAAAAGTTTGTCGAGATTGTTTTGAGTGCGTCGACACTTTTTTATTAAAGGTAGAAAAAGATTTTCCGGTGTGCATGATACTAAAATGATAGTCAGGTTTTGGTCATGAGCTCGGTGGGTATCAATGACGTCTCGCACTGCCACCATGCATCGTGAGCTTAGCTCCCAACGGTGTCCCCAAGCAGAAATAAGCGCTAATTCTGATTGGATGAGGAAGTCTGCGCAAAATTTTAAATAGAGTTGCACTCGTTGTGTCGCTTGGTCGGGGTCATTTTTGCTGAGTTCCGGCAAAATAAGTTCCAGAATTTTCCCGAAATAATTTATAACCGGGGTGGCGAGAATTGTTCTTTGGCAATGAGGGCATTGCGATGGTAGCCCGGCCAGTGGTCTTTGACAAAATTGGCACTGAATGGTGAGCATAAAAATCTCCTTCCTTTTAGCTGTTTAGTTGGTTAAAAGTGTTAGTTAATATTGTTTATGTTTTGATTATTGATGCATAATGTGATAATTTGATTCTGAAATGGAAGCAGATCTCTGTAAAATTTGGAGAACAGACCAACATTATATACAGTAAAGCATATTTTTTCTAAGATGTAAAGTCTCAAAATCCAGAAGTCAAGTCTTGACGCTTTGCCCGGCCTTGAGCTAAACTTGCAAAAGTGATTTTGAGCTTTTTACGGATTTTTAAGGAACCGCTAATTTATTAGCGTAGCTTGAGAAAATGTTATGGTAGTATTAGTTACAGTTTAAGTAATGAGTGAAATATGAAACGAAGTTTTAATTTTAAAATAGAGGCCAGGGAAGAGGGCACTTGGGCCAGAGCCGGAACAATCACCACAGCTCACGGCACAATTCCCACCCCAATTTTTATGCCCGTGGGGACTCGAGGCACAGTTAAAGCTGTGGCTCCTGATGATTTAGCCGCTTTGGGTGCCAAAATCGTTTTGGCTAACACTTACCACTTGATGCTCCGACCAGGGGAAGACTTGGTGGCAGAGCTTGGTGGGCTCCATCGTTTTATGGCCTGGCCCGGGCCCATCTTGACCGATAGTGGGGGCTTTCAGGTGTTTTCCCTTTCTAAGTTGCGGAAGTTGAGTGAAGATGGCGTGGTTTTCCAGTCTCCCTACGACGGTAGCCGTAGCTTTTTCAGCCCAGAGCGGGCAGTGGAAGTGCAGAGCATTTTGGGGGTCGACATCATGATGTGTTTGGATGAATGCACCTCTTACCCCGCCACTCGTCAAGAGGTGGAGACTTCCATGGCTCTCACCCATCGCTGGGCCGCTCGCTGTCGGGATGCTTGGCAAAAGTCAGAGAAAGACCAAGCTCTTTTTGGCATTTCCCAAGGCGGTTTTTACCCTGATTTGCGCCGTAAATCTGCTGAAATTATAGCGGAACTAGATTTCCCCGGCCAAGCCATCGGTGGTTTGGCTTTAGGTGAGCCCATAGAGGAACGTTTGGAGGCCATTGAGGCCGCCCGGAGTGTTTTGGGTGAAGATAAACCTCTTTATTTAATGGGAGTTGGGACGCCCATTGATCTCATTGAAGGGATTCGTCGCGGCGCTGATATGTTCGATTGTGTCCTGCCCACCAGAAACGCTCGCAATGGGCAGCTCTTCACCAGATTGGGACGCCTGGTGATTAAGAACGCCCGCTATATTAGGGACAGCCGCCCCGTTGATGAAAAGTGTGGGTGTTATACGTGCCAGAATTTCAGTCGGGCCTATTTGCGTCACCTCTTTCAGAACGGAGAACCCCTGGCCATGCGATTGGCAAGTATCCATAACCTCCATTATTATTTAGATTTAGTTGGGGGCGCAAGAGAATCCTTGCTAAATGGGACCTTTTTAGGTTATTATACAGAGTTTTATGAGTCTTTAGCTCGTGGTCAAGAAGAAGGTTTGGGGCGAGCTTAAAGTATAGGAAACGCTGATTTATTAGCGTTTCCTTACAAAGTAGGCAAATTTGCCTACTTTGCCGCCGCCGAAATGAGAGAAAAACCCATGGTTTTCCGTCCCAAAGGGCTCATGTGAGGCGTGCGCGCCTTGCTGATTTATTCTGCGGGCAGAATAAATCAGCGTTTACTATAGGCTTATTTTTTCTTAAGGAAATGCTGATAAATCAGCGTTTCTTGAAATTTCCACCGCCATTTTTAGTTCGGTGATTATAAACGTTTGGAGAAATACCGGAGAAATACCAATGATTAGTTTGAATTTTTTAGCCACAGTTGCTTATGCCGCCGATGTTGCCACCGGATCTGCCGGCCAACCCAGCACCTTAATGACCTTTTTGCCCTTGATCGGTTTGTTTGCGGTTATGTATTTTTTAATGATTCGCCCGCAACAGAAAAAGCAAAAGGCCCATCAAGCCATGTTGGCCGCCATTCAAAAAGGCGACAAAGTGCAAACTAACGGCGGTCTTTTGGGCACGGTGACCGGCCTTGACAGTGCTGAAGTTACTTTGGAGATCGCTCCCCAAGTGCGGGTTAAAGTTGGTCGCGGCTTCATTGCTCGTGTTATCACAGGGCAAGACAGCTCAGCCACTAAATAATTTGGCTTTTTACTTCTTTGTTTAAATCTGAGTGAGTGCTTTAGCTCGGGTGGGGAATTTTTTCTCCTCCCGGGCTAAAATGGCTTTCTGGACAGCATAGGAAACGCTGATTTATTCTGCCTGCAGAACAAATCAGCAAGGCACGCTCGCCTTACATGAGCCCTTCGGGACGGAAAACCATGAGTTTTCCTCTCATTTCGGCGGCGGCCAAGTAGGCAAATTTGCCTACTTGGCAAGGAAACGCTAATTAATCAGCGTTTCCCATAGCAATTTCACTATGGTTTTGCTCCGTGTTTCACGTGAAACATCGGGAACCCTTAAATTTTAGGAGCCTTGCTTTTATGGATAAATCTTTAAAATGGCGTCTAGGCGTAGTTGCGTTGGCACTCATTGCCGCTCTTTTTTTCGCCTTGCCCACTTTCACTAATAATCTACCATCTTGGTGGGCGCAGAAAAAAATTAGCTTAGGGCTTGACCTCAAAGGCGGCATCCACTTGGTGATGGGTGTAGACTTAGACGTAGTCTTGCAGAACTCCGTGGGGCGTCTGGCTGACGAATACCGCCGGAGCCTGGCTGAGGAATCCATATTGGCGACAAAAGTGGCTCCCGGAAGTGAGCCCCTGACTATTGTAGCAGAATTCCCCGAGGCCGAATCTTTAACTAAAGCCGAAGAACTTTTGGTCGCTCAGTATGCTTCCTTAGTCGTTAGCGGCCGGGATAACTTAATTCTCACCTTGACTTTGAGCCCGGAGGCGATTAGCGAAACAAAGGAAATGACCTTACGCCAGGCCTTGGAGACTATTCGCAATCGGGTGGATATGTTCGGGGTGGCCGAGCCCGATATACGTCCCCAAGGGGAAGACCGCATTGTCATTCAGCTGCCCGGTATTAAAGATCCTCAACGGGCTGTGGCCTTGATTGGTAAGACTGCCCAGTTGGAATTTAAGTTGGTGGACGATTCACGCTCTGCCCAATGGGCTTTGGCCAACGGTATTCCGGCCGGTCGAGAGATCCTTTACGGACGCGAAATAGATCCCACCACCGGTCAAGAGATTCGCACTCCTTATTTATTGCGTAAAATTCCTTTAATGACCGGGGAGAATCTCACTAACGCCCGGGTAACCATGACAGGGCAGTTTGGCGAACCGCAAGTTTCCATCACATTTGACAGCCGCGGAGCTCGCCAGTTCGAACGGGTCACGGGGGAATACGTTCACCAACGCATGGCCATTGTTTTAGATAACACCGTCTATAGTGCGCCCACAATCAACGAGCGCATCGGTGGTGGCCGGGCAGTTATTTCCGGCTCTTTCACTGCCGATGAAGCCCGCGATTTAGCCGTGGCCCTGCGAGCCGGAGCTTTGCCCGCCCCGGTGGTGATTTTGGAAGAACGCACCGTTGGCCCCACTTTGGGCGCCGATTCCATTCGTCAAGGTTTAGAAGCCGGGCTTTTGGGCCTGGGGGCCGTGTTGGTCTTTATGGCTATTTACTACCGAAGGGCCGGGTTTATTGCCGGGGCGGCACTGTTATTTAATTTTCCCATTGTTTTGGCTGTTTTAGCTAGCTTCGGGGCCACTTTGACACTCCCCGGTATTTTTGGTTTAATTCTGACCCTGGGCATGGCGGTGGACGCCAACGTTTTGATTTTTGAGCGCATTCGTGAGGAAATCAGGGCCGGGAAAACTCCGAAAGCCGCTGTGGCCGCAGGCTTTGGCCGAGCTTTTTGGACAATTTTCGATTCAAACTTGACCACCTTAATCACCGCCATGGTTCTTTACCAATTCGGTTCCGGGCCCATTCGCGGCTTTGCGGTCACCTTATCGGTGGGTATCCTTTCCTCAATGTTCACGGCCATTTTCTTCTCGCGCGTGATCTTTGACCTCTCCCTCTCCGGCCGTAAGGTCGAGCGGATCAGCATCTAAGGAGAGCTTTAAATGTTTGAATTAATTAAACCGGGTATTAATATTAACTTCATGGGCCATCGGCGAGTAACCTTGGCCATTGCCGCAATTTTAATGGCCATATTCTTGGGCTCCATTATGTTTAAGGGCTTAGTCATGGGCATTGATTTTGCCGGCGGCCTTTTAATCCAAGCTCGCTTCACTGAAGCCGTCACCACGGGCGAAATCCGTGATGCTCTGGCCCAAGGGAACTTGCCCCAGCCGAGCCTCCAGAGTTTTGGCGACCCCAGTGAAAATGAGTTCCTCATCAATTTGCAAGGTGAAGATGAATTGGAAAACACGGTGGGAACTGAGGCTACTTTGGCTCAAAGAGTGACTGTTCAACTCCAAGCTTCCTTTGGAGCAGATAAAGTAGAAATTCGGCGAATCGAAATGGTTGGCCCCAAAGTGGGGGAAGATCTGCGTCAAAAGGCCATGAGTGCGCTTTATTACAGCATTCTCATGATTTTGATCTATATCTCCGGCCGTTTTGAGCAAAAATGGGGGAGTTCAGCCGTTTTGGTTGGGGTTCTCTTAGTGGCTGTTTACCTTGCGTCGCTGGCCGGGGTGAGCATGGTTTATTTAATAGTTTTGGCTGTTTTGATAACTTTGGTGCTCTGCTACATTTTGAAATTCAGCTTTGCCTTGGGGGCGATATTAGCCCTTCTCCACGATGTTATTTTCACGGTGGGAATTTTCTCGCTCTTAGAAAAGGAAATAACCTTGAGTTTAGTGGCCGCCATTTTGACCATCGCCGGTTACTCCCTCAATGATACTATCATCATCTACGACCGCATCAGAGAGCACAGCCAGAAAAACCGTCGCGGAGATTACGCCGAAACAATTAACAAAAGCGTCAACGAAACACTCTCGCGCACAGTTTTGACCTCCGGCTCAACTCTCTTGGTCATCATCGCCCTTTACTTCTTGGGTGGCCCGGTGAACCGTGATTTTGCCTTCGCCCTTTTAATTGGCGTTGGTGTTGGCACTTTATCGTCTATTTTCATTAGTGCTCCGGCTCTTTTGTTTTGGTCAAAGCCTCCCTTGCCTCCCATAGAGGAGGGAGCCTCAGGCCAAGCTTCTGACCAAGCGGCTGTGCCGAGCAAAGCTTAAAAATGGCCGACTACCGCCGTAAAATAATGAGCTTGGCCGAGGCCATCGGCCAGCGCGAGCTCTTGACCCAAAGTGGGCAAAAGTTGGTTTTTACTAACGGTTGTTTTGATTTGCTCCACCCCGGGCATACTCGCTATTTGGCAGACGCCAGGGCTTTGGGAGATTTCCTTTTGGTGGGCCTCAATACCGATAGCTCAGTCCGGGGCCTGAAAGGGAACCTTGGCCGCCCAATTTGCCCGGAAGGTGTGCGGGCCGAAATGCTTGCGGCTTTGGGCATGGTCGATGGTGTTGTTCTCTTTAATGAAGAGACTCCGCTGAAGTTGATCCAAGCCTTGAGCCCCGATTTCCTGGTGAAGGGCGGAGACTATCAAGACCCGACTAAAATCGTCGGGGCCACTTGGGTCACCGAGCGGGGCGGCTCTGTTCTCTCCTTACCCCTGGCCGAAGGCTTTTCCAGCACTGCTCTTATTGAGCGCATTGGGGAGAACCTTTTTTGAAAAAAAGGTTCTCCCCAAACCCCT
>CAYJAF010000030.1:0-27852 GCA_964368195.1 uncultured Thermodesulfobacteriota bacterium | reverse complement strand
AGTTTCTTTAAAAATTCAACAACTTGAGCTCCCGAGCGGAAATCGGGCTCCGTCACTATCTCAATTAAAGGAGTCCCGGCCCGATTGAGATCAAGGAGAGTCTGGGCCCGTTGCTCATCGTGAACGCATTTACCGGCGTCGTCTTCCAAGTGAATGCGGTTCAAACGAATGGTGACTGGCGGGAATTCGCCTGCCGCCGGAATATCCAAACTGCCGCCTTCACAAATGGGCGGGTCTAGTTGCGAAGTTTGAAAACCGTTAGGCAAATCGGGATAAAAATAATTTTTGCGGGAAAATAGCGAACTTTCATTCACTTTACACCCAAGGGCAAGCCCTGCCTTGGCCGCCAACTCAACGGCCCGGCCGTTAATGCGCGGAAGCGCTCCCGGTTGGCCACTACAGACTTGGCAAATGTTGGTGTTAGGTAAGTTGCCGCTTTCAGCCGGGCAAGAACAAAAAAGTTTGGTGGCGGTTTTTAATTGGCTATGAATTTCAAGGCCGATCACCGTTTCCATCGCTGGTTCCATCGGGGAGACCATAGTGCAAACCTCATATTAAAGGAAGTTTGTCCGCCTGAACGGACTAAATATTATATTATAAACTAGGCAGATTAGCTTTGCCAAGTTTTCCCCCAGACCCCCTTTCAAAAAACTTTTACGGGTGAGAGCTCATGAGTCGGCTCCTTTCCTTTTTACTTCGTAAAAAGTCGGAGCCGACTCATGAGCTCTCACCGAAAATGTTATTTAAATGAGGTTCCGGCATGAAATCTCTTATTTTAAAATATCTTCTAAAGATTTCTAAAGATTTAATTTTCCTGAAGAAAAATTAGAGCCAATTCATTATAACTTACCGATTTTCAATTACTGCCCGGCCATGGACTCTTGAATGGCGATTGCCTCGCTTTCAATGGCTGTTTTTTCACCATCGGTCAGCTTTAAAGCGTTGGCCAAACCATCTAAGTAAGAGCGTTCCATATAGGAATCAATTTTCACTGCCACGCAAGAAATGCGGTAAAGATCAAGAGCTTCATCGTGGTTTGAAATTTTCGCCGCCAATTTAATGGGGTCAACCGGTTTGGCCAACAAATCATTCACCAAGGCGGCCTGCGATTCACCTAGGGATAAGCCCTCCGCCACTTTAGAAATGGCTGCGCTTTCCTCGTCATCAATATGGCCATCAGCTTTAGCCGCATAGATCATCGCTTCCAACAAAATTAACGTGATCTTCTCCTGGCCCGGGGTCAAATCTTCACCTGAGTTTACGGAAGGAGCCTGCCCCGACACCACAGCGGCCCCCAAATTGGGAGAGTTTGTTGCCGGTGCGGCTTGGCCCGCACTTTGCGCATCTCGAGCTTGCGACCACTTTTGGTAAAAATTCAAGGCCAAAGCCCCGGCGGCGGCGGCCCCGCCTATTTTCAGAACGCCTTTGGCAAAATCTTTAGTTTTATGGCCGGTAAAAAGGGCCCCAATCAAACCACCAACAGCGGTTGCCCCCAAAAGCCCCGAGACTCCGCCAAGATTGGCTGTTTGCAGAGTGCTCTTTAAGGTATCACCCAAAGAGGCTGAACTTTGCGGAGCACTGCCGCCGTTAGAAGAAGTTCCGCCCAAAGTGTTTTGTAAAATTGAGCCCAACTGGCTGAGACCGCCGGAAGAAAAGTTGCCAAATAAATTTTTCATAATATATTCCTCTACATCTAATGGTGACTTTCTAACAGGCCGCGGGCAAAGGGCTACTCGGCCTTGCAAACATATTTATTATAACACGTTTCAACAAAAAACACAGCCCCGAGCTTTTAAGTTTCCCGGGGCAAGAACATCTTATTTATTTTGCTGTAGTCCACCAAAGACCTGATATAACATAGAAATCAAACTATTGTTGGGAAGTTAGAAGGGCGACGGAGGAAAACTTTGCAGCAAATTAGTCGGTAAAATTTTATCCCCACTGTTTGAGCTTGAGCGAGTTGTGGGGGATAAAATACCGACTTATTTGCGAAAAGTTTTTCGTAGGAGCCCAAGGTAATTGGCAAATTAAGACGCTCTTGCCCTGTTTAAGTTACCAAAGGCTGAAATAAGACAATAATTTCACCTGAAATTACTGTCTAAATCAGATCAATTAACTCTTAATGTTAATGGCTGTTTTGAGCATTTCATCGTGGGTGGTGACTGACTTTGAATTGGCCTGGAAACCCCTTTGAGTCAAAATCATCTGCACCATTTCAGTAGCCGTATCAACGGTGGATTGCTCAAGGAAATTGCCGAGCACCGTGCCTGACGCCCCCTCCCCCGGAGCATTGGTATAACCTTCGTCAGAATGACGACTGATGGAGAAAAGATTGTCACCTTCTTTGTTTAAACCCCAGGGGTTTAGGAAAGTGGTGATAGGCAATTGATATAAATCCTCTTCGCGATTATGACTATAGACACCCACTAAAACGCCATCTTGAGTGAAGTAAACCCGCTCTAGCGAGCTTTCGGGGTAACCGTCTTGCACTTTGCGAGTGGTGCTGCTGTTATTGGCGTATTGGGTGGTGGAAAAGTCATCTTCAATAATCCAATAGTCGTTGTCGTCGCCACTGGAACGAGCCCCCAAGTTTAGCGAAACAGTTTGGGTCACGGTGGGATCTTCGCCAGGGTTAGAGGCATCTTGAGACGACGCGGCAAAACTCAAATCAAACTCAAAGAGGCCATCTTCGTTACTTTGAGCTTGCGACCAAACCACTTGTTCGCTGGTGGCCACCACTTCGATGGAGTTATCCGGGCCGTAATTTGAGGTGGCCCCGCTTTGGGTGAAAGCGTCATCGCCAAAAGTGACGGTGAGGCCGCTTCCAAATTCGTAGGGGCCGGGGTAGGATTTATCCGAGACGGAAATAAAGCCGCTGTTGCCGTCGCTATCTGTCCAGGTGAGGCCGGATGTCGGCGGGTCGGTCTTGCCGTTAGGCTCCCAAGTCTCGCTATCTTCGTCGTAATAACCCCAGCTGATGGTATAAGTTCGAGCGCTGGCGACACTTTGGCCGGTGGCCGGGTCAATGGCGCCGGAACCCTGGTAAGTTCCGCCGATGGTTGCTCCCGTCAAAGCTGAACCCGTGCTCACGCCCGTAACACTTGGAGGGGCAACACTGGAGACCATGCTCCCGTCGATGTCGAAATTTTCAGCTTCAATGGTCTTAATTAAACCGCCATGACGTAACTCATCATCATCACCGGTGAAAGTGATTTTACCCTTTTGAATAAGGCCGGCAAAACTGGAATCTTCTGTAAACAGAGGATCGCCTCCGCCCACGGCCCGGGCATCTTCATTGGGATCAATGGTGACAATATAATCCCACACGTTTTCCATGTGCGGATTTTTCTGGTAATAAATCATTAAATCATGGGCCGTGCCCGTTTCGTCGTAAACGGTCATAGGCTCGGCAAAACTGTAATCTTCGGGGTCAATGGGAGGCTCTTTATTGGCGTCCCAAGCCCCGGCAAAGCCAAAACCCTCGCCGCCGCCGGCCTCTTCCAGCTCTTCATAGGTGCTATCGTAAACACTATTATAAGTGTTGTAATAAGTTCGCTCTTTCTCTTCTAAAGCCAAGTTCTCCATTAACTCTTCAATTTCCGCAACTAAATCATCAAATTCATCTTCGGTGATTTTACCATTGGCCGGGTCTCGGTCGGCTTCATCCACCACGGTGACGTTGGTAAAAAAATAATCGGGATCAGTGGGGTCGAAACTATAGTTGGTCTTGAATTCTTCATTGTAATCACTAATAAAATTAATGTTGAAGGCCTCTTTACTTGAGGGGATTAAGCTTAAAGCGGAAGTCGAAGCCGAAGCCGAAGAGTCAAGCACGGCCGTGATTTCAGTGTCGGCGCTGCTCCAAACTTCGTCGGCCGCCGCAATGGAGCTGGCCAAGGCCGCACTTTCGGCCGCCTCATGGGCCCCGGCATCGGCCAGAGCGTTTTCCGGGTAATAGTATTTACTAACCTCATCGGCATCTAAATTCGAGGCTACATAAAGGGACGTGGTGGCCTCCGGCGGTGCGGTGGGAGAAGTCAATTGAATATCCACCGGCTCACCAATGCGCGCAGCCGGCGTCCCCGGTTCAGGAATCGCCATTTCCCAACCTTGCAAAATATTTCCCGATTGGTCAACTAAATAGCCTTCTTCATCCCAATTAAAAGCCCCGGCGCGGGTATACATTATCTCCCCGGTATAGTGATGGCGCACATTGAAAAAACCTTCTCCGGCAATAGCTAAATCGGTATCTTGCTGATCGCTTACGAAAGCACCCTGTTTAAAAATAGTCTGAATGCTTTCAACGCGGGCACCTTTACCAACTTGATTATGATTGTTACCGGAATAGTAACACTCGCTGATCAAATCTTGGTAATTAGTCCGCATACTCTTAAAACCAACGGTATTGACGTTGGCCAGGTTATTGGAGATGGTCTGCATCCCTGTGCCCAAGGCCAACATTCCGGTGGTGGCGGTATACATTGTGCTGAAAGCCATACTTTGCTCTCCTTAGACTTTAGCCAGAACCCTTTTTTGCCGAGCTCTAAAAAACAAATATTTATTCTGCATACAGAATAAATCAATAAGACACGCAGCCTTTCATGAGTCCTCACGGAACGGAAAAACGTTGTTTTTCCTCTCATTCCGGCTGCGATAAAGTAGGCAATTTGCGGACGACAAATTTGCCTACTTTTTAGAAAAACGCTTATGATTTGCGTTTTCCTAATAGTCCGGCAACTTTAAAAGCAATTTCAAGGCCAACTTGCAAAGCAAATATTTTCAACACCTTACTAAAAGAGCCCACCATCTTAAAACAAACAACTAGGCAAAAAAAGCCCGCCCTAAAGCAAAAAATAATTCTCACGTTTTTTAACTTGACGTTTAACACAAATCTAGGCAAAACCAAAGAGGGGGGCCAGTGCCGATGCGTCTAAATTTCCGTCGCTCACCTTGGGGGTGCTTCTCCAAAAGCTTCCTTATTTTAACTCCTTCGGTTTCGCTTCACTTCGGCTTAACGCCTTCGTTTCGCTCACCCGGGCGGAGTTAAAATTGCGAAATCTTTTGGAGAAGCACCCCCTTCGGTTTCGCTTACATAAGTTAGCCCTAGATAATGTCGTCAAGAGCGGCTTTTTGGTTCTTTCATCTTCCTTGATAGAACATCATAAAATTATGTGGCGACGGAGGAGAACTTTCTCCGGAATTGAACGCTATGGCCCTACTGTTTGAGCGAAGCGAGTTGTAGGGCTATAGCGTCAATTACGGAAAAGTTACTCCGTAGGAGCCGAGAAATTATAAATTAGATCGAGATGGTTTTACAATAATAACTCTTCCCTTTCAGGCTAATTCATGGAATAATGATTAAGGAAACATTGATTTATTAGCATTTCCTAAAAAACGCCAAACAAAAGAAAACGAACGTGACTGAATTAGATCCTCAATTTAATATTTTACCTCCCAAAGCTTTCGTAGACCCCCATAATTTCCACATCCATTTAGTTGGAATCGGAGGCGTGGCCATGGCCTCTTTGGCCGGTCTCCTTTTAGATGCGGGCTTCAAAGTCACAGGTTCAGACGGGGAAATTTACGAGCCCATGAAGGGGCTTTTAAAAGAATTAAGCATTTCAGTGACCAAAGGTTACGAGCCCGAAACTCTGCCCCAAAACACTGACTTAGTAGTCATTGGCAATGTGGTGACCAGAGAGTTTCCCGTGCTCAAAGCCATCGCCGCCGGCCAAACCCCCTACCTTTCCCTCCCCCAATGCTTGGAAGAGCTCTTTCTCAATGCCACCAATAACTTAGTAGTGGCCGGCAGCCACGGCAAAACCACCACCACGGCCATGTGTGCCAAACTCATGGATTCATCTTTCATTCAGCCGGGCTTTTTAGTGGGGGGAGCCACCCTTGATTTCCCTCGGCCCTGGCGACAATCCAAGGGAGCTTGGTTCGTCATTGAGGGCGACGAATATGACAGTGCTTTTTTTGAGAAAAAACCAAAATTTTTGCGCTATCGCCCACACACCGTGATTTTAACGTCAGTGGAATTTGACCACGGCGATATATACCCAGACCTCGCCGCCGTAATGGAAGCCTTCACCGCCCTGATGGAGATAATTCCTCCCCACGGTCGGCTGATTGCCTATGGCGACGATCCAAGGGTGCGGGAAATTGCGGCCAAAACAAAAGCCCAAACCTTTTTTTACGGCCAAAACCAAGATAATGACTGGCGTTTAGACGACATTCAAAGCACTAAAAACGGCCTGACGTGGCGACTTTACGGCCCGCAAAATAATTCAATTATCTTGTCATTGCCGCGCCCGGGAGTGTATAATGCCCTCAATGCTTCGGCGGCAACGGCGGCCTTTTTGCTCTCCGGGGGGGAGGCTCACAATCTGGCTTTATCGCTCAAGACTTTCCGCGGGGTAAGGCGGCGTCAGGAAACTGAAATTCATAACGATATTGTTTTAGTCGACGATTTTGCCCACCACCCCACGGCAGTTAAAGCCACCATTTCAGCCATGCGCCAAGCTTGGCCGCAAAACCGCCTCTTGGTGGCTTTCGAGCCTCGCAGTAACACAAGCAGGCGAGCCTTTTTTCAAGCCGATTACGCCGAAGCTCTAGCCGGGGCCGACTTTGTTTTTTTACGCGAACCCGGGGGGTTGGAGAAAATACCACCGACCGACCGCTTAGACGCCGCCCAAATTGTGGCCGATTTAAACGGCAAGGCCGAGCTCTTCACTGACGGGCAAACTTTGGGAGAGGCAATTTTACAAAAAGCCCAAAAAAACGACACCATTTTAGTTATGAGTAACGGTGGCTTTGACGGACTAGTTGCCTTTTTACGTTCCAAGCTTTAAAATACTACCATGTTGGAAAAACTCAAATATAAATTTACCGATCAAAATCTCTTAATTGCCGCCCTCACCCACCGCTCAGCACAGCTCCAACCGGCCGGCAGTGAGGATTTCCCCCCGGAAATCGATAACCAGCGCCTGGAGTTCTTGGGCGATGCTGTTTTAGATTTAGTCATCAGTGATTACCTCTTCAATTTCGAGCCGCGCCTCAAAGAGGGGGAGATGTCGCGCATTCGAGCCGGGCTTGTGTGCGAGGCGCGCCTGGCCGAGGTGGCCTTGCGCCTTGGTTTGGGGGAGGCTATAATCTTGGGGCCCGGTGAGGCCGCCGCCGGAGGACGCCGCAAGCCCTCTGTTTTAGCTGATGCTCTCGAGGCCCTTTTGGGTGCCATCTATCTTGATGGCGGCTTTGAAGAGGCCAAATTCGAGGCCAACCGCCTGTGGCGCCCTTGGCTGGTGCATCCCGGCAACTGGTCGCGGGTGCTGACCGATTTCAAAACACGCCTGCAAGAAGAAACGCAAAAGCGGGGCTTGGGCGTGCCGCATTATAATTTAGTAGGCACCGAAGGCCCGCCCCATGCTCGGCTTTTTACCATGGCCGTGAGCTTGGGCGAAGAGTTTCAAACCCAAGGAACAGCCGCCACCAAAAAGGAAGCCGAACAACAAGCGGCCAAACAGGCCTTGGAAATTCTTGGGAAACAGTGAATACACTATAAAGATCTTTGAGGAATTATGAATAAAAATCAACATAAAGCAGGTTTTGTGGCCATTGTGGGGGCTCCCAACGCCGGGAAATCTACCTTACTCAATTATATTTTAGGGGAAAAAGTGGCTGCCGTCACCTCAAAACCCCAAACCACCCGCCACCGCATTTTAGGCGTTCACACTTTAGAAGATGCCCAAATCATTTTTTGGGATACCCCCGGGCTTCACGATCCGGCTGCGGCTTTGCTCAACCGCGAAATGATGAATAGGGCCCTTGCGGCCTTGGCCGACGCCGACCTCATCGTGTGGGTGGTAGACGCCGAGCGCCGAGGAGCTAACCACAAAACGGCTTTGGAGCTTTTGCAAAGTCACGTGCAAAATAACGGCCCGGCTCCCTTGGTGGCCTTAAATAAAATCGACCTGGAGCCTGACAAAAGAAAGCTTCTGCCCCTCACCCAAGAAGTGGTGGAAGCCTTACCCGCTTTAACTGTAGTTCCCATTTCAGCCCAAACAGGCGATGGCGTCTCTATTTTATTAGAAGAAATCACTGCTCGCCTGCCGGAAAACCCGCCCTTTTATCCCGAAGACACCTTGACCGACCAACCGGAAAGGCTCATCGCCGCTGAGATGGTGCGTGAGGCCGTGTTTAAGCTCACAAACCAAGAGATTCCTTATGCCACAGCCGTGACGGTGGATACTTTTAAAGAAGAGACGAAACTCATTTCCATTGAGGCCACCATTCACGTGGAGCGTGACAGCCAAAAAGGTGTTATCATTGGTAAAGGCGGAGAGCGGCTCAAATCTATCGGCCAAATGGCCCGTTTGAATATTGAGCGCATGGTGGGCACCAAAGTCTTTCTAAAACTCTTTGTGCGCACCACCCGTGATTGGACAAAAAAACGTTCCAGCATTTTAGAATTTGGCTACGGAGACTGAACATGATCAAAACAGCCCTCATTCTCAGTGCCGGGGCCGGCACCCGTCTGCGCCCTTTAAGCCAAGAGTTGCCCAAGCCCCTTTTTCCGGTGCTAAATAAATCTATGCTGGAATGGTGGGCCGAGTTTTTAGCTTCAGCCGGAGTTAAAAGGGCAATCATTAACACCTATTACCAAAGGGAGCTCATGCTGGAACGCATTCAGTGCCTGGCCGATAGCTTCTGCGGACGCCTGGAAATTATCCCCAGCCCCGAAGGTGAAGTCTTAGGGACAGCCGGCGGGATTCTGGCGGCCGCCGAACTCTTGGGTTCCGGTGATTTTCTGGTGGTCAACGCCGATATTTTCACTGATTTTCAATTGGCTAAACTGGCTCTAAAACACTTGGCCAACCCGGGCCGCTTGGCTACTTTAGGTTTGCTTGAAGACCAAGCCCCGGCCAACGTCTCATTGGCTGCCTACGATAACATCGTGGCTTTCCGCTCCCCAAGTGCGG
The DNA here is from genome assembly GCA_964368195.1 of uncultured Thermodesulfobacteriota bacterium. Lineage (GTDB taxonomy): Bacteria > Desulfobacterota > Desulfarculia > Adiutricales > Adiutricaceae > Adiutrix. The sequence continues at coordinate 18,871 of CAYJAF010000030.1, read as the reverse complement.
TGGAAGGCGAAATTGCCCGCCGAACTTACTGCGGCATCATGGCCTTGAGCCCGCAAATTTTCAACCATATCCCCCAAGGGGAAACCGATATTATCGAAGTTTTCAACCAATGCTTGACCAGCGGCCAATGTTTCGCTGCCGGTCACTCCATTGCCGGTTGGACATACGACCCGGCCCTCTGGGAAGACATGGGGACTCCCGATAAATATTGGAACCTCAATCGCCTCTTAGCTGCCGGGCGCACCATTGTCCACTCCACGGCTCAAGTGTTAGGCCAACTGAACGGCTGGAACGTCATCGGTAAAGGTGCTATTATTGAAAATGGCGCGACGGTGGAAAACAGCGTCATTTGGCCCAAGTCGATAATATCGGCCGGGAGCGTTGTCAAAGACGCTGTGGCCGCCGGTTTAGTGCCCACCAAGACCGAAGTCCGGGGAGGCATTTACTGTGAATACTCCCGCCTTTGAGCTTGAAATAAAAGCTCTTTTTGCCTGGGCGGAAGAGAGGCTGGAGGAAACTTTACAGCCCCAACCTTTAAGCGGCGACGCAGGAGCCCGGCGTTACTTCCGCCTCGCAAAAAAGGGAATGCTTTTAATGTTCGGGCCGGATGCAAATGAGAATGCCGCCTGGTGGCACATTGGTAGCCACTTAAAGAATAAGGGCTTACCTTTGCCGCAAATTTACCACGCTAATTTGGCAAAGGGTTTTTTCATTTTAGAAGATTTTGGTGATGAGCTTTTGGTTTTGCCGCAAAACCAAAGTTTTTTTCCAAAGGCCATTGAGATTCTGGCCCGTCTCCATTTAAAGGGAGCTGAAAATTTTCAAAATTGGAATAGCGCCCCAACTTATGACGCCGCCTTTGTTGAAAGTGCCGAGATTAACTATTTTCTGAGGGAAATGGGTAAATTCCTCAATTTGGGGAAGCCCGCTTTGGCATTGGCAGACGAAGTGCGCCATTTAGCCCAAATGGCCACCGAAGATCAAAATTTTAACGTGCTCATGCACCGTGATTTTCAAGGCCGTAACTTGGTGGCTTGGGGCAGTGAAAAATGCAATCAGGTGAGCATTCTTGATTGGCAAGGGGCTCGCATTGGCCCGGCGGCTTACGATTTAGCGAGCTTACTCCACGAGACGCCTTATGCGCCCCTCCCCCCCCAAACCAAAGAGGAGCTCATCGGCCAATATTGTCGGCTCACCGGCTTTGGTGGCAATTTTTTAAAAACTTTTCCACCGGTGGCCGCGGTGAGAATGATGCAAGCTTTGGGCGCTTATGCTAAACTGAGCTCAAACGGTAAAATCAAATATCGAGCCTTTATAGCCCCGGCCCTGGAAATTTTAGAAAACCTCTTCACCATGAATTTGAAAGATTTACCCATCTTAAAAAGCTTGGTGACAGAAAGTAGGCAGAAAATATCATGTCTTTAATAGCTTTAGTAGGCCGCCCCAACGTCGGCAAATCAACACTTTTCAACAGGCTCATCGGCCGCCCCCAAGCCCTTGTCGACGACCGCCCCGGCGTCACTCGCGACCGCCACTACGCCAGTTTGAAAATAAACGGCCGCCACGGCACTATTATCGACACCGGGGGCTTTGATCCCACAGATTTTGACCCCCTCATCAGTCAAATTAAAAGCCAAGCCATGGCCGCTTTAGACGAATCAGACCTCACAGTCTTGGTGGTAGACGGCAAAGACGGCCTCACTCCCCACGATTTGGAACTGGCCGATCTCATTCGTCGTTCGGGTCGTCCTTATTTAGTGGCTGTCAATAAAATCGACAGCTTTGAAAAAGAAGGGCAACACTTGGAGTTCCACGAGTTGGGCCTCGACAACCTCCACCCGGTCTCCGCCGCCCACGGCTACGGCTGGCGCGACTTCTGCCAAGCTTTGGAGCCCTTTTTAGAACCGGAACCAGACGTCCTACCAGATGAAGCACCGCCCCGAATTGCCGTCATCGGCAGGCCCAATGCCGGCAAAAGCTCCCTGATTAACCGCCTGTTAGGAGAGGAACGCCTCTTGGTGGATAATCGCCCCGGAACTACGCGCGACGCACTAGATGTGACAATTATGCAAAAGGGGCGCTCTTATGTCTTTGTGGATACGGCCGGAGTTCGGCGCAAGGGCAAAGTTGATGAAAAGCTGGAAAAGCTTTCGGTCATGCGAGCCTTAAAAAGCCTTGACCGAGCCGACATGGCCATCTTAGTGGTGGACGCCACCGGGGAGCTGGCCGACCAAGACGCCCACATCGCCGGATACGCTCACGAACGGGGGCGCCCCCTCATTATCATGGCCAATAAATGGGACGCCGTCAAACACCGCTCTGACACCCGTAAAGAATTGGAACGGCACTTGGATTTGAAAATGGCTTTTCTGGAAAAAGCCCCGGTGCTCACAGCTTCAGCCTTGACCGGCTATCACTTAGCAGAAATTTTCAAACTCATTGATAAAATTATGCTACAATACCGCTTCCGTGCCTCCACCGGAGAAGTAAACCGCATTTTAGAGGCCGCAATCGACGCCCACACTCCGCCTTACGCCGGGCGCAGTCGCTTGAAATTTTACTACGCCACCCAAGTGAGCACCCGTCCGCCAACTTTTGTGGTTTTCGCCAACAAGCCGGGATCAGTCCATTTTTCCTACCGTCGCTTCTTGGTTAACCGCTTCAAAGAGGCCTTTGGCCTCAGCTTAGTGCCCGTTCGCCTGCTTCTCAAAGCAAGGAGTAATCGGCATGAAAAAGCCAATAAATAAAAATGTCAGAAAATGTCGTTTATGAAAAAAAACTTTTTACTATATATATTTATGCTCCTCTTTGCCCCGGCAGCTTACGGGGCTGAAACCATCTTCCAGCTGGTAGTTCCCTTAAGCGGCCCCTTGGCCCAATTGGGAGAAGGAGCCCAAAACGGAGCTGAATTGGCCATTAAAACTTGGGCCGGAGACTATGAGCTGATTGTGGTGGATGAAAACGAACCCAACAGCGTCAAAGTCTCCCCCGATAAACTCGCCCTCAGCATCGGCTATTTAACCGAAAGTCGCTTCACTAACGATGCCCCCACCTACATTCAGGCCAAAAAGCCGGTTTTGTTGCCGTTTTTAACCAATTCAGAGGCGGCCACTCGCAGCTCAACCTATTTCTTTCGTCTCATGCCCTCCTTTGAGGAACAAGGCGAATTCATGGCCCTTGACATCTTGAATAAGAAAAAGCGGCCCGAAGACATTTTAATAATTATCGGGGCTACCCCCCAACAAGCGGCGCTAGTGCAAAACTTTCAACGCACTTTAGCCGAGCCCCCACCTCCGCCGCCTGAACCGAAGAAAAAAGCACCAAAAGCTCTTAAGCCTTTTAGTGGCAACATGGTTGTTTTAGAATTAATTGAAGCCATGGATGCGGCCCGCCTAGCTGAGGCCACCGCCAACCGTCCCGACCAGATCATTTTAGCATTGGATATTCCCGAAGCTCTCAAGCTGGCTCCGCTTTTGGCTGAAGCCAAACTCACACGCGTGCCCATGCTTGGCGGAGCCGTCTTGGCCTTCCGCATTTTGGGGGCCGCTTACGCCTCTTTGGATTTGAACTTGAGCCTGCTTCTGCCGGTGGCCGATCTCTCAGACGATCGCAACCAAGCAGTGGCCAACTTTAAACGCACCTACCTCACTGAATATCAGGCCCAACCAACCTGGATAGCAGCCCTGGCCTTCGATGCCCTCAAATTGGCCATCAATGCCGCCAGCCTTTCCACCACAGGGGACGCAACTATACTTGAGAGTCTGAGCGGTGAGTTTCACAACTTGGGCGCTTACCAAATAAGCCCCGGCAGTGGCGGGGCAATCCCCCAAGGGATCATGCCCGTCCACGAAAGCACTTTGGGCTTTTTACCATAAGGAGGGAAACAGATGAATAGCTCTCCCCCCGAAGCTCCGGCTGTTCTCATTTTAGCGGCCGGGCGCGGCACCAGAATGAAATCAGATCTGCCCAAAGTTTTGCATAAGCTCATGGGCCGTCCTTTGGTGGAACACGTTCTCGCCGCGACTCTTTACTTAAACCCGGCCAAAGTGGTGGTGGTCATTGGCTATGGGGCCGAAGAAGTTCAAGCTCAACTGGAAAGTTTTCACGCCAAACTGGCGGCCAAAAGAGAAAAGGTGCCTGAGCTCTGTTTCGTCACCCAAACAGAGCAATTAGGCACGGGCCACGCTGTGGCCATGGCTCGCGATGTTTTGGCCGATTTCACCGGCCCCCTTCTCATTATGGCCGGTGACGTGCCTTTAATTTCCCCCAACACCCTTGATGGCTTTTACAAAGCCCACCAAGCTCTTGAAGCCGACATATCCGTTTTGACCGTGAGCCTGGCTGACCCGGCAGCTTACGGCCGCATTATTCGCGACCAAAACAACTGGCTGGAAAAAATTGTGGAATATCGTGACGCCACCGACGCAGAGCGGCTCATTTGCGAGATAAACTCCGGGCTCTATTTCACTAAAGCAGACGAACTTTTCCGGGCCATCTCGTCCCTTTCCCAAAATAATGAACAGAAAGAATATTACCTCACCGATGTGGTGGAGAATTTCCGCACCCGCAAGCTCAAAGCGGCGGCCATAGAGATCCCCGAGAGTTTGGCCTCTGAAGTGGCCGGGGTCAACGACCGCTATGAATTGGCAAATATGCAAACAGTCCTCAAAGACCGCATCAATGCCTCGTGGCTAAAAGCCGGGGTCACTATGCTCGATCCCCTCTCCACCCACATTGAGGTGAGCGTGCGCTTAAGCTCTGATGTCACCCTCTGGCCCGGCGTCATCTTGACAGGGGATACAACGGTGGGAGCCGGAGCCACGGTGGGGCCCTATACTCACCTTGACAACTGCCAAGTTGCTCCTTTGGCCACAGTTGGTGCCCACAGGAGCCTGAGCGGACAAAAGATAGAAGGCGAGCGGCAAAATTTAGATGCGTAGGCCCTGGCGTTTCCTGAAAACCCTCGACAAAACATAGGATTTCCCAAATGACCAACACTTTGCCCATTACTCCCCCGTCTGATTACCCTTTCACGGTGCGTGAATTTCAATGCGCCAGCGGCCCCACCATGCGCTATATCGACCAAGGGGACGGCCCGCCTGTACTCATGGTTCACGGTAACCCCACCTGGAGCTATTACTACCGCCACTTGGTAAATGATTTTGCCCCGAACTACAGGTGCCTGGTGCCCGACCACGTGGGCATGGGCCTTTCAAGCCGTCCGAGTAAAGAGGAGTATAGCTTCCGTTTGGCCGACCGAGTGGCCGACCTAACAGCCCTAATGGACTCTTTGAACTTAAAAGAACCGGCCCATTTAATCGTTCACGATTGGGGTGGCCCCATTGGCTTGGGCTGGGCGGCGGCGCGCCCGCAGATGGTGGCTTCCGTCACTTTGCTAAACACCGGCACCCGAATCCCCCCAGATTACCAACTTCCCTGGCAACTGACCCTCTTTAAAAAGGCGGCCCCCTTGGGAGTGCTTTTGGCCCAATACGGCCACCTTTTTGCCCGGGGCCTTGTGTTCATGGGCACTAGCCGCACCTTGAGCCCGGAAGTTAAAAACGGACTTCTAGCCCCTTACAACCGCGCAGAAAAACGCCTGGCCATTGCCCGCTTCATTGAAGACATCCCCCTGGAACCAAGCCACCCCAGCTGGAAGACTTTAGCTGGCATCGATAAAGCCCTCGATGATTTACTGGCCAAAATCCCCCTGACTTTAGTGTGGGGCGGCCAAGATTTCGTTTTTAGCGAGCCCGTTTTAAAAGATTGGCAACAGCGTTTCCCCCACGCTGAATCTTTAGTCTTCCCCCATGGTGGGCACTATGTTTTAGAAGATGAGCCGGAAAAAATCAGCACCCATATTTTAAATTTTTGGCAAACGTTGAAAAATAATGGCAGAGCAATTTAACATAGCTTCCCTCTTGACAGAGGCGGCCGCAAAGTGGCCTCAAAAGGTAGCTTTAGTCTCAACTCACCGCCCCGACGCTTTGGGGCGGACGCAAATAACCATGGCCGAGTTGGAGGAGAGCTCAAGCCACTTGGCGGCTTATTTGCTCAATGAAGAAAAAGCCGAGCCCGGTGCCAAAGTGGTGGTTTTAGTCAAGCCGGGCATTGATTTAGTCGTCATTACCTTTGCCCTTTTTAAAGCCGGGCTGGTGCCTGTGCTCATCGACCCCGGCATGGGCCTGAAGGCTATGACCCGCTGCCTGAGCTCAGTTGAACCACGGGGCCTCATTGGCTTGGCCCGCACCAAAGTCTTGAGTCTTTTGGCTCCGTCTTTAGCCAAACATCTGAAATGGCAAATAACTGTCAGTCAAAACTGGCCTTGGGGCAACACGCTTAAAAAGATTATGGCCGCCCCTCCGCCACTGACCGGCGACCTACCGATCCTTGCGGGCACCAAAGCAAACGACATGGCAGCCCTCCTTTTCACCTCCGGTTCCACCGGCCCGGCCAAGGGGGTAGTCTACACCCACGCTATGTTTCGGGCCCAAATCGAGGCCATCAGCAGCGGATTCGGCCTTCTGCCCGGCGGAGTCGATTTGGCCACCTTTGCCCTTTTCGGGCTTTTTGCCCCGGCTTTGGGGCTAACTTCCATCATCCCCGATATGCCCACGAGCCCGGCCCAAACCAAGGCCGATAATTTACTGGAACCCATTATAAAACATGGCGTTACCAGCATGTTCGCCTCCCCTACTGTTTTGAATAAAATTGCCCAGAGAGCTGAGGAGAAGAGAATCGCACTCCCCACTCTGCGCTTGGTCATGGCCGCCGGCGCCCCCATTGACCCGGCGCTAGCGGCCAAATTCTGCGCCCTTTTAGAGCCCCAAGCCAAGCTCCTCACCCCTTACGGGGCCACGGAAGGAGTGCCCTTGACCACAATTGAAGCTGGCGAAATAATTAGGGAAACAGGAAAAAAAACCAAAGCCGGGTTTGGAATGTGCGTGGGGCGCCCCCTAGCTTCGGTGCGTTTGGGCATCGTTAAAATCAGCTCAGAAATTATAGCCAATGTTTCAGACGACATCTGGCTCCCCACCGGAGAAATAGGCGAAATCGTGGCCAGCGGCCCCATGGTGGCGGCAGAATATTACAATCGCCCCCACGAAACAGCTCTATCCATCATTAAAGATGGCAAAACTTTCTGGCGGCGCCTGGGCGATGTGGGCTGGCTGGACGAACAAGGACGCCTCTGGTTCTGCGGACGCAAAGCCCACCGAGTAGTGACAGCCGACGAAACTCTATTTTCCATTCCGTGCGAAGCCATCTTCAACCAACACCCTCAAGTGCGGAGGTCAGCTCTGGTCGGAGTTGGTGAGCCGGGAGCTCAAAAACCCATCATCATCATCGAACCGATTTCTCCAATTTACCGAAGAGAAACGTGGCTGCGCCTGGAAACCGAGCTCTTAGAGCTGGGGCAAAAAAGCAATCACACCAACGCAATTACCATGTTCCTCAAGCACAGCTCCTTTCCCATGGATGTGCGCCACAACGCCAAAATAAACCGTGAAGCACTCACAACTTGGGCCCACGGAGAATATTTCCGCCCCAAGGGCGGCTGAAAGCCCATTTAACCGGCGGGGCCGGGAACTTTTTTGAGAACAAAACCAGAGGTATTTTTATGAACATTACATTTAAAATTATAGCCTTAAGCATAACGACCTTCAGCTTCATGTTTCTGGCCTCCTGCCAAAGCGAAACTAAAGAGGAACTTAAAGAAACAACTTCCACAGAAGCTGCCATTTCAATCGAAAAGCTCACTCCCCACAGTTTCGTTTTAGTGGAATTCAACGGTCAAAAACTAAGCCAGGCTGCCGACTCAGCCCCCCCCACCCTTGATTTCAGCCAATGGCCCACCTTGGGCGGCAAAATCTGCAACAGTTTCTCCGGCCAAGGGGAACTCAGCGGCCAAACCATCAAAATGGAAAACGCCGCCACCACCATGATGCTTTGCCCGGACGCCACCCTCGACAAAATCGAACCCATCTTCCACCAAATGCTCCACCAAGGAGCCCAAGCAGTGCTCCAAGATGGCACCCTGACTCTTCGCGGCACTGACAATACCTTCATTTTCAACAAACAATAAATGCGTTAAAACATTTCGATGCAATAGAAAACATTGACTTATAATGACAAATTGAGATAGAATACCTGTATTCTGGTTTAATGTTGATTGCTTTTTACTTAACGATGTCACAATTTGTAACAATTTCAAAACTTTAATTTGCATCTTTTGTCTTTTTACGTTTTATTGTGGAGCTTTCATGAACGCACCAATCAAATCACAACAGCAGTATGTAACCAGCAAATATGCCGATATTTTCATGAGCGTAATCTCGGCAATGTTACATATTGAAGAAGAAGATGCTTTCTTTAATTTCGCTCTGGAAACCATTGGGCGAGCTTTGAATGTAAGCCGCACTTATGTTTTTGAATATGTCCCCGCCACCCAAACTTGGAATAATATCTACGAATGGACCGCCCACGACATCGAACCACAGATTCAACATCTCCAGAACATCTCTTTAACTAGCCTTGGGGCAACCAGTTGCGCTTTACTTGACCACATTTGGGCCGGAGAATCATTTATAGTTGATGATATTCATGCCCTTGAAGACAAAGTTACCCGTAATTTTTTAGCCAAACAAGACATTTGCTCCCTTATCACAGTTCCACTTTTTTTAAACAACCAAACCACCGGTTTTTTCGGCCTGGATATGTGCGTTCAAGATCCCGGCTGGGCTCAAAGGGAACAAAACACGGCCATTACTATAAGTAATTTATTGAACAACGCTAAAGTTTTTTTTCAAATTCGAAAAAATATTGAAAAAAAACAAGCCCATATTCAAAACCTCGTTGACGTTTTACCCATGCCTATTTATATTTCAGACATGGAAACTTATGATATTCTCTTTTATAATAATATCTTAGGTCAATATTTCAACGTCAATGAAATAAAGCAAAAAAAATGTTACCAGCTTTTGCAAAACTTAGAAGCGCCTTGTAAATTTTGCACAAATAATAAATTACCCGGCCAAACAAAACCTTATGTTTGGCACCATCGGAACCTGATTAACAATCGTGACTACCAAATTATTGACAGTGTCATTCCGTGGGAAGAAAGAGAAGCTGTTCGCTTAAGCATTGCCATTGACATCACAGACACTTTGCGCCTGCAACAGGAAAAAATATCCGAGGCCAAAGCCAACCAAGCAAAGGGGCGCTTTCTGGCCAACATGAGCCACGAGTTGCGCACTCCGTTAAACGGTATTTTAGGCATCACCCATTTAGCCTTAGATGCCAATACCGACCCACAAGTTGCTGATTATTTAAACAAAATAAAAGTTTCTTCAGAAAGTTTATTAAAAATAATCAATGATATTTTAGATTTTTCAAAAATTGAAGCCGGCAAAATATCCTTAGAAAACAAGCCTTTCTCCCTTAAGGAAGTTTTAGATTCCATTTCCAACACGGTTTCTGTTTTGCTGGAACAAAAGGGGCTGAAGTTTGATGTTGTTATCGATTCAAGCCTACCATCTCATTATATTGGCGATTCTCTTCGCTTTTCCCAAATTTTGCTCAACTTGGTGAATAATGCCATAAAATTTACGGAAGAGGGCTCTGTCACCATCCATATCAGCAAATTTGATATTAACAAGAAAAACGAAATCGGCCTCAAAGTCACTGTGAAAGATACAGGCATTGGCATTACCAAAGAACAACAAGCCACCCTCTTTTCTGAATTCACCCAAGCAGATTCTTCAACCACCCGGAAATATGGCGGCACAGGTTTAGGCTTGAGCATTTCCAAACAATTGGCCAACCTTATGGGTGGCGACATTGTCGCACAAAGCACCCCCGGCGTTGGCTCAGAGTTTGAATGTACTGTGATTTTTGAGCACAACCCTCAGGACGACTCAGCCTCTGAGCTCTCCGCCAAACCAAACAACCAGCAAGAGGATTTCCCACAAGCAAAACCCGGCACCACTATTTTATTGGCTGAAGACAATGAAATGAACCGCTTCATTGCCACGCAGCTCTTGATGAAAAAAGGTTATACCGTAATACCGGCCAATGATGGTTTAGAGGCCTTGGCCAAGCTGGAAAAACACGATAAAATAGACCTGATCCTGATGGATATTCAAATGCCCAACTTAGACGGCTTAAGCACTGCCCTTAAAATCAGGCAAGATTCGCGCTTTGACCGGGTACCCATTGTGGCTCTTTCGGCCCATGCCATGAGTGAAGATTATAACAAAAGCTTGGAAGTGGGTATGCAAGCCCACATAACCAAACCGTTTAAGCCAGATAGCCTATATAAAGTCGTCTCTGAGTTCACCACCTGCAACTTTACTTACAAGAAAACGGTATAATAGATAAAGTGCTGATTTATTGCCTTTTGCCCTATGGCTTTGTCAGGCTTCCTTCACCTTCCTCATTAAACACCTAATATAAAACAACAAACCCCACCAAAATTCACTCCAAAGCAACACCATGCCGGGCGACGGAGGAGAACTTTTCAGAAATTGACTGCAAAATTTAAGCCCTACTGTTTGAGCGTTAGCGAGTTGTAGGGCTTAAATTGCAGGCAAGAGATGAAAAGTTGCGCCAACGGAGCCCCCTCCCCACCAAAATTCACTCCAAAGCAACACCATGCCGGGCGACGGAGGAGAACTTTTCAGAAATTGACTGCAAAATTTAAGCCCTACTGTTTGAGCGTTAGCGAGTTGTAGGGCTTAAATTGCAGGCAAGAGATGAAAAGTTGCGCCAACGGAGCCCCCCCACCCTCCCAATCCCTTTCTTGACGAAAAGCAACAAGCACTATATAATGAGTCCTTGTCTTAAGCCAAGAGCAGATATAGTGGAGTTCGCCTATGGCCAAATCAGGTTCCGGCCGCCCAACCCCACTTAGCCCCAAACAACGTGAAGCCCTCAGACTTTTAGAAAAACTGGCGAAAACCATTGGCTTAAAAGTTTCAGTCAGCTCTTCACTGCGCTTTCAAGGGCTTAAGCTAAAAGGTGGGCATTGCCTTTTTAAAGAAGCTAAATGGATTGTTTTAGACCGCACCCAAAGCTTTGATAATTTATTGGAAATTTATCGCCAAGTGCTGACAAGCGCTGACTTAGAGAAACTACCTTCAAAAGAAGCTGAATTTTTAGCAACATATTTAAAACCTTTGTAAGAGCCCCTTTGACCGGCCTTGCAAAAAATAGGAAAACACTTGTCTAAAACTCGGGCTTTTAAAAAACTACGCCACTTGGCCGGTGAGGCCATTGACCGCTACAAGCTTATTTCTGATAAAGATTCCATTGTGGTGGCCGTCTCAGGCGGCAAAGATTCTTTAATGCTTTTAGCATTTTTACTTGATTTGCAAAAGCGGGCGCCGGTAAAATTCACCTTGGGAGCACTCCACTTAGGGCCGGGAGAAGAAAATGGTCTTTTGGACTATTTAAAGACGCTACCTTTAGATTTCGTCCACTGCGAGCCGGCACCCGATGTCCCGGCCTTGGCCGCTTTCAAACCGGGCGACCCCAGCCCTTGTTTCCTTTGCGCCCGGGCGCGGCGCACCAGACTCTTTGAGCTCTGCCGCCACTTTCAAGCAAACCGCCTGGCTTTAGGGCACCATTTAGATGATGCCATTGAAACTTTTTTAATGAATGCCTTCTTTAGCGGTCGCCTTGAGGGGCTCAAAGCACGCCAAGATCTATTTGACGGGCGCCTTTCAATTATCAGGCCCCTTTTTTTAGTGCCGGAAGAGTTGATTATCGAGCTTTTGAACTATTGGCCCCAGCCTGTAAAGAAATCGGGGTGTCCGGCAGAAGCTTTCACTTCACGACAAACAATAAAAAAAATGGTGGCCAACATGGTGCTCCACAACCCTAAAACCTTTGGAAACTTAACCGCTGTAGTGCGGGCTATGGCTTAAAGAAAACTTATGAAAATAGTCAAAACACTCCTTTTCTGCACACTTTTATTCAATTGGGCTCCCGCAAAAGACGCCTTGGCAGATCCCCATTATCCTGACCACCAAATCACTCTTTTAACCTCCTCGCCATCTCTTTTAACAGGCATGGAAACAAAAGAGACTCTGCAAATGAAACTGCTAAAAATCTTGGCAAAAACTTTGGGACAAGAGATGGGAGTAGAGGTCAAACTGGAATCCCTAGCTACCGGCGGCGGAGTTCTGGCCGCTAGCAAAGTAGCCAACTCCCACCCCAATGGCTATACCATCGGAGCTTTGGGCACTGATTGTGTTATTGTGCGAGTTGAGCAAGGCTACGCCCCCTATACGAGAGATGATTTATCCCCCGTGGGCATTGGCTGGCATCACCTTTTGGCCATAGTTGCCCATAAAGATTTAAAAGCTAATGATTTAATACAGTTATCCGCCGAGACAGATACGGTTACCTTAGCTTATGCTAAGTTCGCCCCCTTAAGCATTGCCTCTATTATGGCTTTGGAGGCAGCTCAAAAGGTGGGAATCACAATGGATATAAAGGGAGTGCCTGATTTTAACTTGCAAGTTTTACTGGATAAACAAGCAGATCTCATGGTCGTGCCTTTAGCTTATTATAAGAATTACTCCAAACGAGACCAATTGAAGGTTCTAACAGTTTTAACTGAAAAGCAAGATTTACCCATTTTAGAAGGGCTCCCCACCTTAAAAAGCCAAAACATCAAAATAAACTGCGACTCATTTTTTGCTTTCTTTCTACCACCTAACGTGGAACAAAGCATCAAACTCAAGCTTTACAATGTTTTTAACAAAGCTTTAAAGAACCCGGAAGTCAGCCAATCTATGCTTGAAGCCGGAGTATATTTGGAAAAAGAAGTTCCCTTCCTTGAACTTGAATCTTTTCTGAACACAAAATGCCAAGTTTTAAAAGAAACTTTAGAAAGCATTTCGGTTCCCCAAAAATGAGTAATTTTCCGCAAAATACTCAAGCCGCCAGCCCCCACCCCTTGAGGCTGGACTATATACCCGGCGGCTTAATCAAACTTTCCGGAGCTCTGACCACAAATGTGCCGCCGGAAACTTGGGGGCAACTAGCCGCCCCGGGCTATCTCCCTCCCGAAGGGGAGTTGACCATTGATTTGGCCAATTTAAAAGAGCTTGACCTAAACGGTTCAGCTCAATTATTAGAGATTAGTAATCGCCTGACCCAAGCCGGTATCCAGCTCAAACTAGTTAATCTACCTTCTCAGTTTGAAGCTATTTTCGAATTGGCCCGCGAGGCCCTGGCCGAGCCCATGGGCTCTTTGCCCCCAAAAGATTCTTTTTTTGCCGAAATCGGCCACCACGTCATCGCTTTAAAAGACGACACTAAAACTTTACTGCTTTTCACCGGAGAGCTTGTTTCGGAATTGGGAAAAGCCTTGCGTACCCCCCGCCAAATACCGTGGTCTGATGTTTTGTTCCAAGCGGAAAAAGCCGGGGTTGATGCTGTGCCCATTGTCTCTTTGGTCTCCTTTCTGGTGGGCCTCATCATTGCTTTTCAGGCGGCGATGATGCTTAAAATGTTTGGGGCGGAAATTTACGTCGCCAACCTAATTGGCATCTCCGTGGTGCGGGAGCTAGGGCCAATTATCGCCGCCATTGTCCTGGCCGGACGTTCAGGCTCGGCTTTCTCCGCTGAACTTGGGGCCATGAAAGCCGCCGAAGAAGTGGATGCCATCACCACCATGGGGCTATCCCCGGTGCGTGAATTGGCTCTCCCCCGAGTTTTATCAGCCATTATCACCACGCCGCTAGTCACTTTAATTGCCTCATTTGTGGGCATTGTGGGCGGCAACGTGGTGTTACTGCTCATGGGCTATTCCGTCACGGCTTATTGGGAAGCCGCCGTCAGCCAAATTTCTTTAAGCACTTTTTACATTTGCATTTTCAAATCATTTTTATTTGGCCTGACCGTTTCAGCCGTTGGTTGCCAAAGGGGCCTGGCCGCCGGCGATGGCCCCGGTGCCGTGGGGGAGGCGACCACCAGCGGCGTGGTTACCAATATTGTGCTCATTGTGGTGCTGGATAGCCTTTTGGCGGTGATATTCTATGTCTACAACATTTAAAACACCGGTGCGAGTGGAAGGGCTCACCGTTGCCTACGGCGACAATCCCCCCATTTTAGAGAACTTGAACTTCACCATCGAGCAAGGGGAAATATTTGGCATTTTAGGTGGCAGCGGCAGCGGCAAAAGCTCTGTTTTGCGCAACCTCATTGGTCTTGTCCCCCCAAGGGCCGGTCAAATCTTTATTTTTGGGCAGGATTTATGGGCCAATGAAGGCCAGCATTTAAACGAGGCGCGCCACAGTTTCGGCATGATGTATCAAGCCGGAGCCCTCTTTGGCTCTATGAATTTATTGGAAAATGTCTCCATGCCCATGCTGGAATTCACCACCATGACACCTGCGGCCATCAAAGCGGCAGCCCGAGTAAAATTGGCCTTAGTTGGCCTTAATGGTTACGAATATTATTTGCCCTCGCGCATTTCAGGTGGCATGCAAAAAAGAGCCGCCATTGCTCGAGCTTTGGCTTTAGATCCTAAACTGATTTTCTTAGACGAACCATCGGCCGGGCTAGACCCCATAACTTCGGCCGAGCTGGACCAGCTGATCGTAACCTTAGCCCGCAATCTAGGCATTGCCTTCGGCATTGTCACCCATGAATTGGGGAGCATAATGGCCATTGTCGACCGCGCCATTCTTTTAGACAGAGAAGCTAAAGGCATTGTAGCCCAAGGGCCGCCCAAAGAATTGGCCCGGCAAAGTGAGCCGCCCTTTGTGGCTGCCTTTTTTAACCGCCATGTTATGGACTAATTTAAGGAAACGCTGATTAATTCTGCATGCAGAATTAATCAGCAAGGCACGCCGCCTTTCATGAGCCCTGCGGGACGGAAAACCATGGGTTTTCCTCTCATTTCGGCGGCGGCGAAGTTGGCAAATTGCCAACTTCGTAAGGAAACGCTAATTAATCAGCGTTTCCTTAACTGCGACAACTCATAAACCCCAGAGGATTTATGCAAACCAACTATTTTAAAATCGGCCTCTTTACCTTTAGCGGCATATTTCTCTTAATCGGGGGACTTTTGCTCTTTGGTTTAAGTGATTCCCTCTTCAAAGATACAGTCAAATGCGTCACTTTTTTCAACCGCTCAGTGCAAGGCTTATCAGCTGATTCCACCGTCAAATTCCGCGGTTTCAGGGTGGGGCGCATCACGGCCATATCACTGGCTTCCGTCACGGCCTCCCACGACCAACCAGTCGTCAAAGTGGAGTTTGAAATTGAGCCCGCCCTTTTGGCCGGTAATGACGACGAAAACGCCCAAGCACGTAAATATTTAGTGCAACAAGTAGACCGCGGGCTAAAAGTCATTCTCTCCTTTCAGGGTTTAACGGGCCTCGGCTTTTTAGATTTAGACTACGACCAAAGCCCCAAAAGCAACTATTTCGACCGCTTAAGGCAATGGAGCGCCCAACACGACCAAACTTATATTCCCGGCGGCACAGCCCAAATCATGCAAATTGGCGAAGCGGTGAGCGAAATAGTCAAATCCTTATCAAAGGTAGATTTTGACACCATCAGCCATGAAATTACTGAACTACTCAGCACTTTAGACACAACTGTCCAAGGGCTGGACACCGCCCAGATTTCCGACAATCTGCACAGCACCCTAGTGGGAGTGCGCAACACATCTGAAGAGTTGAAAGGCTTTTTAACCAGCTTAAAGAGTGCTGTTCAAGGCAATGCCAGCTCAAGCATCATGAAAGAGGCTGAAACAACTTTAGAGCAAATGCGCCGCACTCTAAAGCATTTGAGCCAAGCTTTAAACTCTTCCCAAGGGAACCTCCCCATGACTTTAGATAACTTAAGAGTCATGAGCGAAAACTTGCGCGAACTGTCTGAGCTTTTGAAAAATCAACCCAGCCAAGCTGTTTTCGGTGGGCCGCCACCCCACGTGAATCCTTAAGGAAACGCCAATTATTTAGTGTTTCCTTAACTCACACCGAGGAATTATTATGAAACGTCATATTTCCCTAACTTTAATACTGCTGTTTTGTGTAACTTTAGGAACTTCTTGCGTTGGCCAGCCCCACCTTGAGCCTAACCTATACCAACTTATGGCCAACTCCCCGCAAGCAGAGCCCCAAAACTCCCAAGCCCTAAAACGGCGCCTTCTTTTAATCGGCCCCTTTAGTGCCGGAGCCGTTTATGACGATTTAGCCTTTGTTTACCAAGTTGGCCCTGAGGAATTGAAAACAGATTTCTATAATCAATTTGCCGCCCCACCGGCTCGCCTTTTGGCCGACCAAACAACCCAATATCTCAATGAGAACAACAAGCGGCTTCGAGCGGTCAAAATGACGGGCCTGGCTTTAGCCGATTACGGCTTAGATGCTTACGTGGAGGCTATTTATGGCGATTTCACCCACGATGAAGAAGGGGTCGCTGTTATAAAAATCAGGTTCACTTTAAATGATTTAGGCAGTGCCAAGCCAAGAGTCTTACTCGACAAAGTTTATGAGGAAAGGGTAATGTGCGCCGAAAAGACTCCGGAGGCCTTAGTTGCCGCCTGGAGCCTTGCTTTGAGTAATTTATT
Organism: uncultured Thermodesulfobacteriota bacterium; assembly: GCA_964368195.1. Taxonomy (GTDB): domain Bacteria; phylum Desulfobacterota; class Desulfarculia; order Adiutricales; family Adiutricaceae; genus Adiutrix. Next base: position 2,280 of record CAYJAF010000030.1, on the reverse strand, counting down.
GTTTCAAGTGAATGCTGATATTGAGGCCGCAGTTTAGAAAGCTTTTATAGCATTTTAAGTTGACATCACTACTGTCAACTTAATTAAAGGCACACTTGCTCTGGCATTTAAACGTGCAAATTAATTGCACTTATGCCGCCGCGGGGTGCTTGACTGCTCTCGCAGTCAAGATAGTAATTTCAACTGAAATTACTATACTTTTCAATTTAAAAAATAAATGCTTAAATTGAGATAGGCCGCAAAAATACCCCAAAGTAAATAGGGCCAAAGGAGCCAAAAAGCTGGGCGAGAGATCTTTTTAAACCGAATCATACAAGACCACAAAAGAGCCAGCAAAAGAAGCAACCACCAAAAAGCAAACAGCTTCCAGCTCAAGTTGAAAAAGAAGAGAGTCCAAAAAAAATTGACTCCTAATTGAACGGCATATAATAGCAGGGCTTTTTTCTTAAAACTAGTTACTGAATCTGCTTGCCAAACCAAATAAGAAGCCCAACCCATGAGCAGGTATAAAACTGTCCACACAAGGCCAAAAACAAAACCCGGTGGAGCCAAGGGCGGCAAAGTGAGCTCACTGTAAATTTGGAAGCTGTTGGCCGATATTTTACTGGCCCCATAACCAATACCCAAAGGGAAGCCGAAGGCGATTATTAGTGGTAACGCTTTTTTGAGCATGGTTCAACCTCACAACTGTTTAGTCGATCTTCCCCTTTTGGGGGTGTTTTTCAGCGACGATTATTTACGTTTCAAGCATAGAAAATTTAAAGACGTAAAAAACTTGAAAACTTACACTCACACATATTTTATAATACATTAAAACAATATTTCAATAAAGAATTGCAACACATCTTTTAAAGCCAACAAATTAACTGCTAGAAAGTTTTGTGATGAAAAGAATTTTATTATCTCGCTTAAGCGCTTTAGGCGACACAATCATGGCCTTACCAACTCTTTTGGCTTTGAAAACCAAATACCCCAAAGCGGCTATTGACTGGTTAGCAGAACCTGCGGCCGCCGCTTTTTTAAAAGATGTCCCCCAAATAGACAGGGTTATTGTCTCCCCTCGCCCTATACTCAATAAACAACTGAAAGCATTTGAATTGTCCGGCTTATGGACTTTGAGCAAAAATTTTTACCAAGAACTTCGTGCCGAACGCTATGATGCGGCCCTGGATTTACACGGTTTGTTAAAAAGTTCTCTGCCTTTGGCCTTCAGCCGAGCAACGCGCAAAATTGGCTACAACATTACCAAAGAGTTGGCGGGCCTTTTTTTAAATGAAAGAATTCCCCATTTAACTGAAGAGCGGCACCACTCCGAACGCAATTTAAACTTAGTAGCCACCCTTGGGGCTGACCACCGAACCTTGCCCCCCTTTCCGTGGTATCTCCCTTCACCGGAGGCCCAACGTCAGGGCGACACCATCCTAAAAGAAAGGGGCCTCTTGGGACAGAAGCTCCTTGCGCTCAATCCGGGGGCCAGCCAACCCAAACGCCGCTGGCCCACGGGTCACTGGCAAGCTTTAATCAAGCTACTTTCCGAAAGCGATTTTCACCTAATCATCACCGGCGGCCCGGACGATACTCCGGTGGGAGAGATTCTGGCCTCAACTGACCCAAAGCGAGTGAGTAACCTCTGCGGCCGGACTACTGTTCCAGCTCTGGCCGCCGTTTTGGCCCGTAGCCACGGCATTGTCACCGGCGACACCGGCCCCATGCACGTGGCCAACGCCATGAATCTGGGTGGTGTTGCCATCTTTGGGCCCACCAAAGTGACGAACACCGGCCCCAACAACGGCCGCTTCACCATTGCCTCTCCTCCCCTTGATTGTTTGGGATGCCACCAAGGACATTTTTGCCCTAAACCTTGCTTATCTGAGCTCACCCCACAAACAGTTTACGAAGCCACTATGAGCTACCTGGCCCAACTCTAAAAATCACTCCCACTCCTCAACAAACCTTGCTTGTTCTATTCAAACGAAGCAAAATCAAAAGGGGGGAGCTCTGAAGGGCGACGCACGAGAAATTTTTACGACCGGATTTGTGTCAAACCCCGGGGCGAATGAAGGGGATACTTCCAGAGCGAGACCGTCCATTTTAGGGCCGACTGTGAGCGAAAGCGAGCTTTAGGCCCTAAAATACGGGGGAGAGGCGGAAGTCGTCCCCAAATGAGCCCCAAAATACTCACAAAAAAATTTTTCACTTCTCATGCGTCAGCCCTGGGGGTGCTCTCAGGGCCTACGCATCTAAATTTTTGGGGTTGTAATTGTTTTTCCCAGGGCAAAC
>CAYJAF010000029.1:0-29561 GCA_964368195.1 uncultured Thermodesulfobacteriota bacterium | reverse complement strand
TGGTAAACATCTAATATAACACAGCAAACATTGTTTGGCTTTGTACCGCAAGGGCAACGTAGGAGAACTTTGCAGGAATTGAAGCCGTAAGCCCTACTGTTTGAGCGCCAGCGAGTTGTAGGGCTTATGGCTCAATTACAGCAAAGTTGCTCCGTAGGAGCCCGAAAACTATTAAATTAGATTGACGTGAACATTTCCCTAGGGAGCGTTGATTAAATATAATTTAACAAACTGGTGTTATTAGTTAAGCCAGTGGCACCCAAGATGGCTTCATAGACGGTTTGGGCATTTTTGAGCTCCGTAATCAAAGCGGCGAAATCAACGTCTTCCACTTGGCTTAAAAGGGCCTCTGAATTATATTTATTCATATCAAGGGTTTGGCTCACAAATTCATTGCGAATTTGTTGGGTGCCCAATTTTGTCTCCACCGTGACAACGCCGGTGATGGCATCTTGCAAAGCCGGAAGCTCACGACCCACCAACTCTGAATCGTTACTCTCCAAAGCCCAAATGAGACGTTGGAGCGTATCGAGGATATTGTCATCATTGCCGGTATTGCCCAAAAGCTCGTTACCGGTGACGTTCATGGTGGTTTGATAGTCACTGCCGGCGTTGATGTCGATGTTGTTCTCATCGCCACTATACCAGCCCACAGGCACCTCAAAAATATCGCCTGTTTGCAAAGATGAGCCGTCAGCCAAGAATTTCAAGTTAACCCCGTGATTTGAGGCATCTTCTGTTTCGTTGCCGCCATCTAACCAAATGGTGCCGTTGGTGGGGCCGACGACTACGGCCGCTTCCAAGCCTTCGTCTGTCCAACGTTCCAAAGAGGGCCAGATAAGAGCATCTTCCGGATTTTCCAAATTCTTGGTAATAATGGCGTTCACCACTTCCCCGGCGGTGGTGGTGACGGCCATGGCACTGTTGGCACTGCTACAGGAATAAAGGGGCCAAGCTTCCCGCCACTCTTCGGCCAAACCAGGGTGCTCAGCATCATCGGGGCAGGCCGGTTTAACGGTGGTGGCCAAGTGAACCACGACCACTTCTTTGCCGGTTTCCTCGTCATATTCATAGCGCACAGAAGTGAAATCCTGATAACTATCGGAAGCCACAGTTGCACTTGAATAAAAGGTGGGGTCAGCACTGGTAGTGTAGCGAATGCCGATGTCGTTACCGCCCTCCCCTTGCTCTAAAGCTTGGAAGTCGATGTTGGGACTTTTGGAATCAACGGCATTATAAGGAAAGGTCACCGAGCCCGTGGCGTGCCCCAAGGGAGTGATGACTGATTTGCCATTTACTTCGTAAGGTTCGCCAACCGTTAAAGAGGAACAGGCAAAGAAATCCACCACACCGCCGCCGCCTTCGTGGTAGTTGGCTAAATCGGCAGTGACGAGCTGGTTTGCTATGGGGTGGTCGTTTACTAAGTCTTTAATTTCATTGGCGGTAGTCTTAATATTCCCGTTGCCATCGTGCTCTAAATAAACGCAAATGTTCCAAGGACTATCACCCATTTCCACAGTAGCCGGGGTGTTGGGAGTCTCGGCCATTTCGTAAGAAACACGCACGCTGTTGCCCCAAGTACCCATTTCTTTGGCCGTGAAAATAAGGTCGTTCCCGGCCCCAGGAAAGTTTGTGGTCAGGGAGGCGTGGCCCAGATATTCATTATAGAACATATCGCCGGTTTCGTATTCGCTGGCGTCAAAGCTCATGGGCGGCCCCCACGTTTTGCCACCGTCTTGAGAGACGCGGAAAAGGGCCGGTTGGTCGTAACCATCATCGAAAGACGTTTCCCAAAGGCGATTTAGCTTACCTTCGCCCGAGGAGCCGTCGCCATGCTTGACGTCAATGACTTCACTCAAAGGAACAACTTGAGGATCTCCATTTACATCAGTAACATGAATTTCGGCACTACTTTGGGCGACCAAAGCTTGAACATCATTAGCTGTGGTCATAATGGCGGCTTCCAAGGCTAACTCGTTAGCCAATTCCGCATTTTGAAAAGCGCCGCTATCGAGGCCAAGGTAGTAATCGGAATAAGCTTCGTAGTAAACAGCTGCGCTCACCGCCAGATTAACAACGATGTGGTGGTCAGGGTCATCATATTCCACTTCGACAGTGGTTTCATTACTAAATTTATTTTCCGGCACTCGATATTCAATGGTGAAATTATTGCCGTCAGCCCCCACAAAGCTTGGGCATTCAACCCCATTTACGGTGTAGCTTTGGGTGTTTTGGAAGCCCCAAACAAGTTCATTTTGGGTGCCTTTGGGGTCGGCACTCACGTGAGCGATGGTGTAAGGGTCGCCGGGGCTCAGCTGAGTCTCGGCGAACGTGGGCTCAACGATTTGGAGTCCCCCACCTGAGTGGGTGAGTTCTACTATTTGCACAGGAGGATCACCCGGTGCAGCACCGGGCAAAACAAAACCATTTCCAAACAAACCTTCTAATTGATTAACGGTAGTTGTGACCGCACCATCTTCACCTTCAGCCCGTTCAAGATACACAGTCACTTCGTAACCGCTTTTTTGGTCGCCGTTGACTTCATAGCTCAAACTATGATTAAAGCTGGTTTGCCCTTGCCCCACAATGGCAGCACCTGCAGCAGGATCGGCTAAGGCCGCTGTTCCGGCAAAGGGAGCCCCTAAAGCGTCAACCGCATCAATAACACCTTGGGCTGAGGCTTGGCTCGTGGGCGGGTTGTCACCATCTGAATGCAAATAGACGGTGAGGGTGTTACTTACATCATCCCAAGCGGCACTCGTGGCCGAAGCGGAGCTGGTGTGAATGCCGTAAACAATATTAATTGGGTCAGTTTCCCCGGCTGGAACAGTGAAATCTATGCCGCCCAAAGTAGGGAGGTTTTCCGGGCCGGTGACAAATTTAATAGACGTACTATTATAAGCTTTGTCGGTGGCTTCAAACTCGAGGGTATAATCGTTGGTGCCGTTACTTCCGTTAATTTGAGCGGTGTTGAGACCATTTTCCGGCGGATAAGTATACCAACGGGAATCAACGCCGCCGGGCTGGACTACTTCAACTAGGAAGTTTTGGCTCAATTCCGGTAAATCAGGGCGATTGTTGAAAGTTGGGTCGCCGTAATTGAGCACTTGGCCTGTCCACTCGTCGGAATTTTCGCAACCAACTTTTACTTTTTGGGCTTCCACTTGCAAGCTGAAAGGTTGATTGAGCACATCTTGCCCGGCAAAAATATAGGTGTCGCCAATGCTGTGATTGCCGTTTACCACAATGGAATCAAAGAGCACTTTAATTTCTTCGGCAATTATCTGGCGTTGCTCAGCGTTGTAGGTATCGGTGGCCCCTTGTTCGGCTTTGACATAAATTTGGTCTAGCGTTTCTTTGATGCTTTGGGCAGCCGTGCCGGAATCGGTGAGCCAGAGATTACTGACGGAAATGTTAGTGCTATATTGTTCGATGGCCGATAAGGTGCTGCGAGTGCTTAAGACTGTGGCCGCGCCCGTGGGGTCGTCGGAGGGGGTGTTGATGCGCCGCTCGGAGGCCACTTGGTTAGTGAGCTCGGCAATGCGGTAGCTGCTCAATCCTAGGTTGGTGGTCAAATCGTTATATGTAGTTCTGAATGCTGTGCGGTAAATCATCGGCGCCCCCTTAATGCTTAAGCTTGCGGCGGGAAAAATATTCCTTCCCGTTGAGCTTCTATGCAACTTGTGCGCCAAGTAACTAGATAGCGCCGTCAAATGCCCCTTTTCGGTTCTATCGGCGTCAGATTTCGCCTGCATTTTCGGTCATCTATTAAAATACACTCCCTCAAAGCAGACTCATCTTCCTTGTTAGAACACGAAAATGCGCTATTTGACGACGCTATCTGGTCGATGCTGAAAAACTCCATTTCAGTCGTTTTTCAGCCAAGGGCTTCGCCGGAGACACTTTCAGAAGTTGACCGCAGATTTTGAGGCCCACTGTTTGAGCGCTAGCGAGTTGTGGGGCTCAAAATCAAGGCAACTTATGAAAGTCGTCTCCGGCGAAGCCCTGGACGACATTCAGATTTTGCGTCAGCCTGATTTACCCACCTTCCAAACTCCAAAAAGAATCAAAAGCATGCCGCCAACTTGAACTAAAGTAAGCCGTTCATCTAAAATAAACACTCCCATGAGCGTCGTAATAATTGGGCCGCACATGCCAATCATGGCCGCAAGTGGGGCTCCCAGACGTTTGATGCCGGCGGTGAGAGCGTAGATGGCAAAAACAGTGGCCACCGTGCCCATTAGAAACCCATTGAATAAAACCGGGGACGGGGCATGAGTTAAAGCTGTGAAAGGCTCGGTAAGCAAAAAATGCCCCACTGAACAAATAGCGGTCACCACTAAAATCAAAGAGGTAAAAGGCCCGGCTTCCACTTCTTTAATCAATCTATCTAAAGCAACCAAATAAGAGGCATAGCACAAAGCTGCCCCAAAGACGAGACCGGAACCCAGCCAGAGATTATTGTTTTGGCCTTCCCCCAATTGGGGATAAAGCATCAAAAAAATCCCGCCGTAACAAAAAGCCAGGGCAATTATGGTGCGGGCAGGTACTTTCTGGCGCATTAAACAGGCATTGATGAGCACAACAATGGTGGGGTAAAGGAAGAGAATCATACGGCCTAAACTGGCATCAATATAAAGAAGACCAATGAAATCCAACAGTGAAGATAAATAATAGCCAAAAATTCCGAGAGCAAAAGCCCAAAGCCACTGATTGAGAGTGAGGCGCAGGCTCCAACGGCCGCGGGCCACATTAAAAGCTAAAATCCCGGCAAAAAAAATTCCGGCAAAAAGCATCCGCAAAGTCAGTAAGGTGACGGGGCTTACTCCATATTGGTAAGACATTTTAGCTAAAATGGTCTTGGAAGCAAAGGCAACGGCGGCAGCTATCGTCAAGGCAAAACCAATTTGTTGATTTGTCCAAACCATTTTGTTTGACCCTCATTTGCGTCTTGGGGGGAAGTAGTTACTAAAAAGCCCCGGGGGAGAAAATCCTTCCGAGGCTCAAGGGAAATGGGATAGGGAAATGGAATACTGAAAATGTATCAGTTATTCTAACACGATAACCACAGCGTCGGCTTCCACCGCATCTTCTTCTTTAACTTTAATGCAGGCAATTGTGCCGTCGCAAGGAGCCGTGATGGGCACTTCCATCTTCATAACTTCCATGATGATCAACTCATCATCTTCTTTGACTTTGTCGCCTTCTTTAGCCACGATTTTCCAGATATTACCGCTCATAGGTGCACATATATCAGCCATTTTTCCTCCGGTTTTAAAAGCGAGTCTACGAAAGACCTTCGCTAAAAATATGGGTGATAAAAGAGCCGGGTTTTTAATTGAGGCAATTTTAGCCGCAAAAAATCCAAACACTATCTAGGGCTCTTTAAAAAAGCTATATTATCGCATGGCCTCATTTAATGCAAATGTAATTTTGCTTATTTTTCAAACTGTCGCACTTATTTATGGAAAGGCTGATTTATTCTGCTCGCAGAATAAATCAGCTAACGCTCGCCGCCTTTCATGAGCCTTTTGGGACGGAAAACGATCGGGGTTTCCTCTCATTTCGGCGGCGGCGAAGTTGGCAAATTGCCAACTTCGTAAGGAAACGCTAATTAATCAGCGTTTCCTTATTTTAAAAAAGGTTTAACTTGATGCGCATTTTTATAAACTTCTCTGTTCATTTTCAGAAAAAAATATGTTATTGTATCTCAAATGTGCTATACGCAATCTCAAAAATTGAAAACATATTCTTATTACTACACCGGAGGGAAGAGCGTGCCTGCTGAATTGGATAAAGCCGCTGTTTTAGAAAACTTCATGGATGATGAAGAGCTCTTGTTTGAAAGCATTGACCTCTTTTTAGAAAGAGTTGCTCCCCGTTTAGAGACTTTAAAAGCCGGGGTGAGCGCAAAAGATCCAGCAGTCTTCATGCCTGAGGCTCACACCCTCAAAGGCATGATTGGCATTTTTTCCACCGGGGAAGCTTTTGAAACGGCCAAAGTTTTGGAACAAAAAGGTCGCCAAGGCACAGTGGACGGAATTGACGAAGACTTTAACCTTTTGGAAACCCAAGTCGAATCTTTGCTAGCTGCTTTACGTGATTGGCGTTCATCTTAAAAATTAGCGGTGCCCAAAGGAACTACGCCCACTGATAGCTCGTCTTTTGCTTTAAAAGATGGAGCCCAACAAAAGACCATTACCCAACAAGACACTGTTGCTCAGCATGACACCATTGCTCAGCAAGACAGCTCTCTTGCGCCACAAGAAACTTGTTTACTAGCCCAAGTTGCGGTGGAAGTTGCGGTGGCGGGAGTTTTTTCCTATTCTGTTCCACAGAATTTGGCCGACACCATAATGGTCGGCCAGTCTGTTTTAGTGCCTTTTGGCAACCGCAAGGCCGTTGGTTATGTCATTTCGGTGCGGCTGGCCACCCTCCCTTTGAACCCTAGAATCAAACCTCTTTCGGCAATTTTAAGCCCGGAGCCCCTCTTTGGCCCCGGGCTCTGTCGTCTCATTAACTTTGTCTCCCATTACTATTTTTATCCTCCCGGTTTGTGTGCCAAAGAAATCCTCCCTGGCGGTTTATCTCCTAAGCTGGAAAAGGTGGCCACTTTAATTAATAGTGACGACTTACCGGACATCTTACCGGACATCGAAAAAGAGCTCTTAAGCCGTTTTATACAAGCAGAAGAGGCCACTTTGCCCTATAAAATGCTGGAGGCCGAAGGCTTGGGCACCATATTAAAAAGGTGGGTGGGAGAAGGACGCTTAAATGTCGGTTACCGCTTAGAAGGTGGTGTGGCCCGGCTTCAAACGGAATGGTGGCTTGGCCCGGCGGCAGAATTGCCCACTGAAATGCCTCGGTTGGGCCCCAAGGAGCGCGAACTTTGGGAGATGGTTTATGACGGCCCGGCCCGACCTTTGCACTATTACGCTTCCTTTCTCAAAAACCCCTTGCTCCAAGCTCGAGGGCTGGCGGCCAAGGGCCTGGCCTCTTTGACGCAAAAAGAATTTTACCGTGACGATCCCGCCCGAGCCATAAGCCTCAAAGAGCCCGGGCCGCCGCCACTTCTGACTCCGCAGCAAACCAAAGCCCTGGCCGCCATATCAGCCTCTTTAAACAGCGAAACTCCCGGAAATTTTTTACTCTTTGGCGTCACCGGAAGCGGCAAGACCGAGGTCTACCTAAGGGCCGCAGAGGAGACCTTGGCTAAAGGGAAAAGTGTCTTGTGGCTCATTCCGGAAATCGCTTTGACCATGGGGCTGGAGGGCTTTTTGAAATCTCGCATTTGTGCGGAACAAGTTTCAGTTTTGCACTCCGGTTTAACAGCTCGTCAACGCCACGACCAATGGCTCAAAATCAAGCGAGGGCTGGCTCCTTTAGTCTTAGGGGCCAGAAGTGCTGTCTTTGCTCCGCTGGAGAACTTAGGGCTGGTCATTGTGGACGAAGAGCACGACGGGGCCTACAAACAAGACGACGGTTTGCGCTACAACGGTCGAGATCTGGCTCGTTGGCGTGCCTTTGAAAGTAAAGCCACCCTCATTTTAGGCTCGGCGACACCTTCCTTTGAAAGCTACCAAGCAGCCTTAGACGAGCGTTTGACTCTCCTGAAAATGACCGAACGGCCTAAAGGCGCAATGTTGCCGGAAGTGGAACTCATCGACCAAGGGGCCGAACCGGCCCGCTTCCGCTCCCCTTTAAGCCCCATTTTACAAAAACAACTGGGAGCCCTTTTAGAAAGAGGAGAACAAGCTCTGCTCTTTATTAATAGACGGGGCCTGGCCAACTTACCCATGTGTCTTAAATGCGGCGAGGCCCTTAAATGCCCCCACTGTAGCCGAACTTTGACTCTCCATGGGCCGGAAGGAAGGGGAGAGCAATTTGCCACCCACGGAGAATTGAGCAAAGAACAAATTTTAATCTGCCACTCCTGCGCTTACCGAGCAGAACCACCCAAAGCTTGCCCAGCCTGCCTCTCGCCCCTCTTCCGCTATTTTGGGGTTGGCACGGAAAAACTTTTGGAAATGACGGAAAGGATTTTCCCCACCGTCCGAGGCGCCCGGCTGGATACCGATTCTGTCCGCTTACGGGGGGGGCTGAAATCTATTTTACAGAAATTTGGGCGGGGGGACTATAACCTTTTGGTGGGCACCCAAATGGCAGCCAAAGGCCACGATTTCCCCAACTTGACTTTAGTTGGCGTGGTGGAGGCCGATTTGGGTTTGAACCTGCCTGACTTTCGAGCCTCTGAGCGCACTTTTCAGCTTCTTTCCCAAGTGGCCGGGCGGGCCGGACGAGCCGAGCGACCGGGCTTGGTGTTAATTCAAACAATGACGCCCCGGCACCCTGTTTTAAAGGCCGCCGCCGAGCACGATTACGAAAAGTTTTTCGCCTCAGAAATAACAGCCCGCTCCGAACTTGGCTACCCTCCCTTTACTCGTCTGGCCCTTGTTTGCCTCAGCGGCCCCGATGAAAAGATGGTCGAAGAGATTGCCAATAAAGGAGGAGAGCTGGCCGCCTCTGTCATTGACGAATTGGCCATCCCGGCAGGTGAGTTGGAAATCTTAGGGCCTTTGCCTGCCCCCATGGTCAAGATAAAAGATAGGTATCGCTACCATATTTTAGTGCGGAGCATAAATGTTCATGGGCGGCAAAACTTCTTAAATGCGTGGTGGCCGATTTTGCGCAAAACAGCCCCCAAAGCCATGCGCCTCACTTTAGATATTGACCCCTACCATTTTATGTAATCACCTTGCGCTGTCTGCTTTTTTATCTTTTACGGTCAAGCTTCAATTTTTTTTCCATTTAAATTTAAAAATGTCGCAAATATTCTCTTTGGTGTCCTTAACGTGCTGGAAAACTTAAGAGCGGCTGAGTTATGCTATTGACAAATGGTAAGCATTAAAAGGGAGACCAATAACGGTCTCCCTAAAAGTTATCATAAAATTGCTTTCAGTTGAAAACCGCCCCGGCTTTAAAATTGTTTAAGGAAACGCCAATTAATTAGCGTTCCCTTGCAAAGTAAGCGAATTTGCCTGCTTTGTCGCATGCCCATAGTGAGAGGAAAAACCATGTTTTTCCGCCCCGCAGAGGCTCATGAAAGGTAGCGTGCCTTGCTGTTTTATTTTTAAGAGTAAAGTAGCGTTTCCTTAAAGTTTGGGGCACCGTAAAAATAAAGCGACGATCTCGCTTTGGCGAGATTATAACAACGCATTTGGAAAATCCCAAATCTAAAATGGAGAAATTAAAGATGCCTGATTTGTCTTATCTCAAAGAAAAACCCATTGCCGTTTTAGGCGGTGGTGCCGTGGCTAAAGCCGTTTCCGCCGACAGCATCTTGGGCGGTGGTAAAGTTCGCATTTGCGACATGGAACCTTTTGCTTCCAAAACCCTTTTTGGTGTTAAAGAACAAGGCGTGAAGTTCTATGGCGACCAACTCAACCTTTATGGTTTTTCCCGCGAAGGCCAAGCTAAATATGACATGGTGACCACCGATGTGGCCGAAGCCGTCAAAGGCGCCGGCATCATCATCATCACCACCCCTGCTTTGGGCCACAAACCTTTTTTTGAAAAATTGATTCCCCATTTGGAAGATGGCCAAGTCATCCACATCATTCCCGACAACTTCGGTACTTTGGTTCTCCGCCGCATGATGCGTGAAGCCGGTTGCACCAAAAATGTGGTCATCGGTGGCTGGTCTAGCTCCCCTTACGGCAGCCGGGTCGACATCAAAGGTGGCGTCATTCTCCCCAGCATTCGCGTTTACTATCGTGCCATCACCTTGCGTGGGGCCGCTCTTCCCAACAAAGATAATGATGCCTTCTTAGAAAGCACCAAATACATCGGCGCTTTCGGTGCCATCCTCAACGGCGAAGGCCCCGTGGCCGGTAACACCGTTATGGATACCGGTTTCTCCAACGTCAACCCCGTGCTCCACTGCCCCGGCGTTATTTTAGGCGTTGGCGTTATGGAAAACTTCGGCGTCATCTTTGGTGAAGACAAATATAAGTTCTCCATCTATTCCCACGCCTACTGCCCCTCCATCAGCCGCGTGCAATATCAATTCTACCAAGAGCAATGTGAATTGGCTGAAAAAATGGGGGTTGGCATTCAAGATTACGAAAAAGAACACTTCTTCAGCCGTGAAAACGTCCTTGGTCAAGAATACATGGGCAAAGACTACGTCATCCCCTTTGACCAACAAGACCCCATTCAATTCGGTACCGGCCCCTTCACCGTGCAAAACCGCTATATCACTGAAGATATTCCCGTTGGTTGCCACGTTTATCATGAACTTGGCAAAAAATTCGGTGTTAAAACCCCGGTTGTTGACTCCATGATCAACCTCGCTTGCGTCATGGCCGAACAAGATTTCTACCAAAACGGCTACACCCTTGATTACTTAGGTCTCGGCCACATGAACAAAGAGCAAATGCTCGATTATTTAAACAACGGCGTCTACGTCGAAAAATAAGCAGGCAGGGCGTTCGCCCTGCACCCTCGGATGCTCCGCATCCGTGCCGACATCGCTTCGCTTTCTTCTTTTGCAAGTAAGCCACACTCTTTCCGAGGAGCAACTTTGGGCGGGAGCAAGAAACGGGAGTTTAGTTTCTAACCGGAAACGAATCTCACTTGCTCTGCTCAAAGCAAGCGAAGCGACGTCGGCGTAGGCAGGCGGCCCTGCCGCCCGACGTCGGCGTTGGCAGGCGGCCCTGCCGCCCAGCCGGGCGACGTAGGAGAACTTTTCAGAACTTGACTGCACAAATTTAAGTCCACTGTCTGAGCGCTAGCGAGTTGTGGACTTAAATTAGCAGGCAAGAGATGAAAAGTTGCTCCGTAGGAGCCCGGACGAAAGCTTAATTGATTTTAGAATAATGATGAATGCGGGAGAGGGCTTAAAAGCTCCCTCCCGCCCTTATATAAAAATTTAAAATTTAGAGAGGAATATATTATGTCTTTTGGTACAGTGCGTAATTTAGGTTTAGAAGTTTTGACCAAAGATAAAATTGAGAAAATTCACGAAACCAGCCTTCATCTTCTAACGAAAACAGGTGCTCGAGTTGGCGGAGAACGTGCTTTGAAGCTCTTTAAAGATCGTGGTGCTCAAGTTGATGGCGACATGGTTCGAGTTTCGGAAAAAATGCTGGAAGAAGCCTTGAAAACTGTTCCGCAAACCTTGAAGCTCTACAAAAGAGACGGCAGTGAATACCTCACCATTGATAAAGACAACCACCAAGTTTTCTACGGCACCCACGCCGACCAGTTGGAACTTTTAGACCCCTTCACCGGCCAAGCCCGTCCTTTCTTGCGCTCTGATAACAAAATGATGTGCCAATTGGCTTCTTATTTGGAAAACATCAGCTTCATTCTTTCGGTGGGCATGAGCGCTGACGTGCGCCCCGAAGTGCAAACCCAAACTACTTTCTTAGACACTTTACGCAACTTCGACAAAGTCATCAACTTCTCCACTAACGACATCGACTCCTTACAGCAATGTATCGACATGGCCGCAGTTGTGGCCGGCGGCAAAGATAAACTCGCTGAAAAACCCTTCATCTTCAACTATTGCGAGCCCATTCCGCCCCTGACTCACCCCATTGAGAGCACCGAAAAACTCTGGATTTCCGCGGAAAACCGCATTCCCGTGGTTTATATGCCTTACTCCATGATGGGTGGAACTGCTCCCATGAGCCAAGCGGCCAGTTTAGCCCAAGGTAATGCCGAATTCTTAATGGGCCTTATCTTCACTCAATTGGTCAGCCCCGGCGCTCCCATCATCTATGGCCATATGCCTTCTATCTTAGATATGAAGAGCACCATCGGTAGCTATGGCGCCTATGAATTCCACCTTGGCATCGCCGCCGCCGCCGATTTGGCCGCTTACTACCGCGTGCCTTTCTACGGCACGGCCGGTTGCTCTGACGCCAAATATTTAGACGAACAAGGCGTGGCCGAAATGACCATGGAACTCATGAGCACCGCCCTTTCCAAAGCCAACTTGATTCACGACATCGGCGTTATGGATCACTGTAACTCCGTGGCTCCCGAAACCGTGGTTTTGGCCAACGACGTCATCGAAGGCTTGAAGGTTTTCGCTAAAGGCGTTGAAGTTAACGAAAAAACTTTGGCCTTAGATGTCATTGAAAAAGTTGGCCCGGCCGGCACTTACGTCACCGAAGCCCACACCATGAAAAACTGCCGTCAAGTTTATTACTCGGGCCTCTTCAGCCGTAAAATGAAAAACCCCGATGTTTCCGAAGTGCGGGAAAAAATTCAAACCACCATTAAAAAAGCTTTGGAAGAACACCAAGTTCCCACCTTAGACAAAGCTATTTTAGACGAATTGGCCGTTTGGGAAAAGAAATACGTTTAAGGAAAAGCAAATTAATCAGCATTTCCTTTGAGTGATTAAATCAGCCGGGGGGCCTTTTGCCTCAAGGCTCTTTGGCTGGTTTAATCTTTACCATTACCCCCATCTCACTTCTTAAACCTTTGGAGACCCCATGACCACAATCAGCCCTGACAAACTGAAAAAAATCCACGCAGCCTCCATGGAAATTTTGGCCACCGTTGGCATTCGCCTTCACCTCCCCGAAGCTGTGGAGCTCTTGGCCCAAGCCGGTCAAAAAACAGATGGAGACCGTGTTTTTTTAAGCGAAAAATTCATCATGGAACAATTGGCTAAAGCTCCAAGCTCTTTTGTCTTGGAAGCCAAAAATCCTGATTACAATATGACTTTAGGCCACAACAACCGCCATTATGCCTCCGGCTACGGTTGCCCGGCCATCACCGAAGCTGACGGGACTTTGCGCGAAGCCACTATTTCCGATTACGTAAAAGTGGCCAAACTCGTCCACTCCAGCCCTCTTTTTAAAATGAATGGCGGCATTTTAGCCCAACCCGGCGACGTCCCTGCTCATTTGGCCAGTTTAGCCATGGTCTACGCTGCCATGCTCCACTCCGACAAATGCCTGTTCATTGTCCCGGAAGTGGGCGAAGCTTACCAGCAGCTCATGGATTTGGGCATCGCCTATTGGGGCAGCAAAGAGGCCTTCACCGCCGCTCCCCACACCTTGACTTTGATCAGCACCCTTTCGCCCTTGCAAATTGATGCCATGGCCCTGAACTCTCTCATTCGCGGGGCGCGCCACAATCAAGCTTTAGTTGTGTCGCCTGGGCCCATTGCCGGGGCCACCGGCCCGGTGACTTTGGCCGGAAATATTGCACTGGGAAACGCCGAATGCCTAACCGGCCTTGCTCTGGCCCAACTTGTTCAACCCGGCACAGCAGTTATTTACGGCCTTCAAGCCACTACCTCTGACTTACGCACGGGCTCCATTGCCATCGGTACCCCCGGCTTTTCCATTCAAGGACGCTATTGTAAAGCACTGGCTGATTTCTATAGCCTCCCTTGCCGTTGCGGTGGTGGCAGTAATGATGCTAAAATCGTTTCCACTCAAAGTGCGGCTGAATCTCTCCTTTCAAACTTCACCGCTGCCCAAAACGGAGTGGAGCTCATGGTTCACGCCACCGGCATCATGGACGCCTGGGCCAGCTTCAGCTATGAAAAATTCATTTGTGACCTGGAAGCCCTTTCCATGATAGAATATTATCTGAACGACATCGAAGTTGATGAGAGCACTTTGGCCGTTGATGTGATTGCCGAAGTTGGTTCCGGGGGCATCTTCCTGAATCAAAAGCACACTCTCAAACGGGCCCGCACTGTTCCTTGGTATCCTAAAGTTGCCCAACGTGGGCCCTTGGGCGGCCAAAAGGCTGAGGAAGTTATCATAAAAAATGCCCAAAAAGAAATGGAGCGTTTACTCAACAGCTATGTTGCCCCGGAATTGAGCGATGAAACCCTGAAGAATCTCGATGCCGTCATGCTGGCCGCCGGGGCCGAAAAAGCTCTCCTTGACAGCATTAAAGCGGGGCGCAATTAAGGAAACGCTGATTAATTAGCACTTCCTTTTCCCCTATATATATAAAGTGCCTCAATTTTGTGAGGCACCAACATCTTAGCAAAGAAAGAGGCTATTACGATGTCTAAAAGAAAATCACTTCTCGACCTTTACGCCATGAAACAAAAAGGCGAAAAAATCGCCTGGCTTACCTCTTACGATTTCCCCACGGCTCAATTTGCCGAGGCCGCCGGCATGGATATGATCTTGGTTGGCGACAGCTTAGGGATGTGCGTCTACGGTTACAACGGCACCGTGCCTGTGACCATGGAACAATGCTTGTGTCACTCAGAAGCCGTGCGCCGCGGAGCCCCCAACACTTTTATTGTGGGTGATATGCCCTTTTTAAGCTATCAAACATCCGACGCCGATGCCGTTTACAATGCCGGTATGTTCTTGAAAAAAGCCGACGTTGATGCTATTAAGCTCGAAGGTGGCGTGCGCATTGTCGACCGCATCAAGGCCATTAGCGATGCCGGCATTGCCGTTGTTGGTCACATTGGGCTCACCCCCCAATCTTCCGGCCAATTGGGTGGACACAAAGCCCAAGGCCGCACAGCGGAAGCCGCTAAATTGACCGTTGAAGACGCCGTGGCCGTGGAAAAAGCCGGGGCCAAACTCCTTTTGGTGGAAGCTGTGCCCCCGGAGGTCACTGAATACATCACCAAAACCTTGACCATTCCCGTGCTCTCCATTGGTGCTGGTTTACCTTGCGATGGCCAATTGCTCATCGTCAGCGACATGATTGGTCAATTCCAAGCTTTCACGCCGAAATTCGTCAAGAAATATGCTAACGTGGCCGAAGTAATCACCAATGCCATGAAAGAGTATGTCAAAGACGTGAAAGATTGTTCTTTCCCCTCTTCGGAATATGTCTATAACATGGTGGCCGGAGAAGAAGAAAAATTCAAAAAGCTGATGGAAAAAGGCTAATTGATTTAAAGCACATAAAAGAGCAAATAAAAAGCCGGGGCCTAAATTTAAAGTTTAGGCCCCGGCTTTTTATTTGGGCTAAAAAAATAGTTTTTAGCGGCTAATTTCTTCTATTCAGCATCAGCCCGTGCCCGGCTAGGGGAAAAGCCAAAAAAGCTTTTGAATCGTTTGGCAAAGTGAGAACTATCAGAAAAGCCGCATTCGTGAGCAATGTCAGTGATAGTGTTTTTCGTGTTGTGAATGAGCCAGTTGGCGTGGCGCAAACGCAAAGTGCGAAAATAATTAGCCGGAGAGTCACGCAAATATATTTGGAACAGCCGCTCCAATTGACGCGTGCTGATGGCCACCTCTTCGGCCACGTGATCTATGTTGATGTTGTTGGAAAGGTTTTGTTCCATATAAAAAATGGCCCGCCGCATTCGGGGGTCGGCAATGTCTGAGTAATCGTTAATATAGGGAGTTTGAGGGTGATTAACCGGTCGGTTCCAATCTAAAATCATATGACGCAAAACTTTAAGCACTTTCTCTGGCCCAAAATAATTTTCCACTAAAAAGAGAGCCAGGTCAGTAGTGGCAACCCCACCGGGACTGGTAATAATTGAGCCGTCTTCCACAAATAGATTGTTAATAACCGGGAGAGTCTTGGGGTATGAAGCTTTAAAGTGGGGATAGTGATACCAGTGGACAGCGCAAGCTCGATCATCTAAAAGGCCAATGTCAGCTAAAATAAAACTGGCAGTGCAAAGGCCAATGACTTTAGTTTTTATGCGAACAGCTTGTTTAAGATAATTCTTGAGCTCGGAAGTGACTTCCCCTTGGCTACTTAAAAGCCCGCCTACTAAAACAATATAATCAAATTCAGCGGGGTCGCGGAAATTTTCTTGGGGATTTATCTCCACCCCGCAGCTGGCCCGAATGGGCGCAAGATCATGGCTCATAACTGTCCAAGAGCTCCAGATTTGGCGACTACCATCACCGACGTCTGCGGCTTGGCGCAACACTTCCATAAAGCCGGTGAAAGCTAGCAAAGTGAAATCCGGCGCTAAAAGGAACCCTACTTTCAGGTGTAAGTTGTTAGTTTCATTAGCATGGCTGGACATTTCCACCCCCTTATTTCAGGAAACGCTAATTAATCAGCGTTTCCTTAAAAAAGCTCACCTTGATTATTATAAAATACTGGATACGTTCACCTATAAAGATTTTACAAGTCTATACAATATCATTTTAGCATAAGTAAAACACTAATAACATAAGGCTTGCTTAAACAAAAGGGAGCCCCCCAAATTTTTGGCCGGACTCCCTTGGTTTACTTTGGCCTGATTTGACAGCCCCGACTTTTAAAATTTAATCGGAATTATCAAGGGCCTTCTAGTTATTTCGTAATTGCCTTACATTTGGGGAGCCGCATGGTCTTCTTGCTTTTCAATAGACAAGTCAGAAACCATTTTATTTTTCTTAGCCAAGCTGTCGCCAAATTCCTCATAGAGAGATTTGATCATCGAAGCCATCATCAAAACCATCACTAAAGCGATGACAATGGAGCCCAAGAGCGAAGATGTTTGAAGACCACCAATTTCGCCTTGAGCCACCAACACCAAAGAAACTGCGGTAATGGCGATCAAAGTTGCCCACATGGCCCGAATAGGGGAAGGAGGCAAGAAGGGGTTGTGCTCTTTTTTGGTGGTAACTTGAGCGCAAACGTAAGCGTAAGAGTTCACGGTGGTGGCCAAGAAAATGAAAACCAAAAGCAAAAAGAGGGCGCTGAAAAGGCCGCTTAAGGGGAAAGTTTCAAGCACGGTGAACACGGTGGAACCAGTGCCGTTGGCTTGCATGGAGGCAACGAGATCAACACCTTGGTTGAGTTGCAAATCAATGGCGGTGGCGCCGAAGGTGCCATACCAAAGCCAGGTGGCCACAGGGGCAGCCATCATGTGGACGAGCACGATTTCTTTAAAGGTGCGGCCCCGCGAAATGGCGGCCACAAAAAGACCGGTGGAAGGAGCAGAAGCAATCCACCAAGCCCAATAGAAGATAGTCCAGTTTTGGGGAAAGTTGTTGGTATCGAGGCTATCTGTCCAGAAAGACATGGTGGCAAAATTTTGAATCATTTCGCCAATGCCGCTGGAGGTGGAGTTCATAATAAACCCAGTTGGGCCAATTAAAAAGGCCGCAATGCCGATGGCAATACACAAGGGAATATTAATTTGGCTGAGCCATTTAATGCCGCGGTCAACACCGCTGACCACACTGGCGGTGAAAAGAGCAGCCCAAGCCGCACCAATGAGCACATAAGTCAAAGTCGTTTGGGGAATGCCAAAGACAGATTCCAAACCGCCGGCCAATTGCAAAATACCCAAGCCCGTGGCGGTGGAAACGCCGCCCACAACGCCGTAGACCAAAAAGCCATCGACAAAACGGCCGAACTTGGAATCAACACGGTCACCAAAGAGAGGACGCAAGAAGGTGGAGAAGTGGGGCACGGCTTTTTTACGGAACATAAAGTAACCGGCCGGGGCCGCCACGCTCATATAAATAGCCCAAGGAATCCAGCCCCAATGGAAGAAGGATTGAGCCAAGGCCCGTTCGGCGGCGGCCGGGCTTAGGGGCTCAGCACCGTTGGGAGGAGTAGCAAAAAAGGTCAAAGGCTCAGCCACACACCAGTAAACAAGGCCCACGCCGTAACCACAGGCCACGATCATGGAAAACCAAGTAAAAAAGGAATATTTGGGGGTCTCGTCGTCGGCTCCCAATTTGACATTAGCAAAGGGCCCCAAGGCCAGCCAAATGGCAAAGACAAGACAGATAACACCCACTAACAGGTAAGCCCAGCCAAAGGGGCCGGTTAAAAAACCAAAAATTTGACCAATAATCTTCAAAGAAACTTCCGGCCAAGTTAAAACCGTGCCAATGATGCCGAGCAAAATGAAAAGGGCTGTAAAGAAAGCCATTTTGTCGGACTTTTGAAACCAACTCACGTTTTGATTACTCATAGAATTCCTTCCTTGGCAAGGGTTACACATTTGTAGCTAATTGTGCAACACGTCGCCCCATGATATAGTTAAAATGTGCGTTTAAAAACTTGAAAATCAAGTTTTTAAAGCCTCTTCAAATCATTTGTAGGTATAGATGAAATCGACGTTTTTCTTTTTGTCAGCTGTCCATTTATTATAATTTTCCGAAGCCCTGGCCACGGCATCTTCATTTAAAGTGAGCCCCAGGCCCGGGCCTTCCAATAAGCCCAAGCGCCCATCTTTTAAGGTTAAAGATGGTTTTTCCAGCAAATCTTCCACCAAAAGTTGGTGCATAATTTGGTTGCCTAAGGTCAAGTTTGGTAACGTTAGCCCCAAATGATGTTGGAAGGTGTCGGTTAAGCCGGTGACAAACTGACCGTGAAGGCAGACGGGAATCTTGGCGGCTTGCCCAATGGCGGCAGCTTTTTTAAAGTTCGAAGCTCCGCCTGTTTCGTGAGGCGAAAGCACTAACACATCAGCGGCCCCAATGCGACAAACTTCGTAGATTTCCTCCAAGGTATAAGCCCCTTGGTCCACAGCGATGGGCACTGCGCTAAAACTGCGGACTTCAGCCAAAGCAGACAAAGAGCGACAAGGCACCGGTTGTTCGATGAATTCCAAATCAAACTCGGCCAATTTATTGATCATATTTTTAGCGGTGAAAACGTCCCAAGCTTCGTTGGCGTCGGCCCGCAGGCGTTTTTGCGAGCCAATGGCATCCCGCACAGCGGCGGTGTTTTCCACATCGCTAATTTCCCCACGCCCAATTTTCATATAAATAACTTCGTGGCCGGCCGCAACCAATTCGCGGGCAGACGCCGCCATCTCCTCGGAGTTGCCACCTTGCACAAAGCCGAAATAATCCACATCGTCTCTGCTTGCCCCGCCCCAGAGTTGGTAAAGAGGAAGACCGGCAACTTTACCCACAATATCCCACAGGGCCATTTCCAAGCCGGTTAAGGCCAAATTGGGCATCCTGATGGTATCGTTAATAAGACCCAAATGACGGGAGCGATGAAGGAGCCTGTCAATATCGAAGGGAGATTGGCCAATTAAGCCGGGGATAATATTTGCTAAAAGTTCTAAAGTGGCTTCCGCCGGAAAAGTTGCGGTCGATTCACCATAGCCAATGATGCCGCTGTCTGTTTCCACACGCACTAAAATCACTGAAGCGCCATAGTCAATGCGTCCGGCCCAATGGTATGGTTCTTTGAAAGCGGCCAGAAGCGGAGTCAAACTTATTTGTTTTATTTTCATGCTAGGCTCCTTATGCCAAATACAATAAAAATTATGAACTTTCATTTTCACAAAGCAAAACATGTGTTAAGGCACAAATTATGCGTCCTAACAATGCAAATAGGCCCCAAAGTTTAGGCCGAAAGTTTCAAGATGATGATTAAGTCGTGTTCTGTATGAATAACTATGTTAGCTTACCCTTTTCCTCAGGATAAAAACAGCACCTTTAAGACATCGGGTGGTAAATTCACGACAAAAGCATAAAAAGGGAAAAAACAGGTCTGAAAAAGTGGCGAAAGGGTCAACTTTGACTGTAACTCTTTAGAGTGAGCAGAGCCTTTGGAGATTTACGTCATGGGGGAAAAATTGGAGGTATTGCTTTGGGGTGCCTTTGGAGTTTGAGTTCCATTGGTGATTGCGCAGAAGAGCGCCAAGCTCTTCGGCAGTGCTTTGACGAAAGAGCTTTACAGCTTCTTCACCCACTGATTCTAAAAAGAGCTCGTAAGGTGTTAGGGGCTGAAGCCCGTAGTCATGTTCTTTTTTTTCTTGCGCAAGAAGAATGGAAAAGACTTCCTGCCATTTTGCAACCATGTTAGATAAGCTAAAGTGGCGAGCGGCGTAGGCTTTCCCTTGGGCCGCCAGTTTATTTAAGAGGGGGCGGTCGTGCATTAACTGGCGGATATAGCTTTGATATTCACTTAAACTTGAGGCGACTAAGCCCGTTTCTCCATGACGCACCAAATGTTTTTCAGCAGCATTATCTAAAACCACCGGCACAACTCCGGCGGCCATAGCCTCTTGGAGGGCTTGTTCAGCTGTGCCGTAATGTTTTGGGCAGAGTAAATAGCCAAACACGTCCATTTGGGCCAAATACGGGGCAATGGTCGGGACTTTCCCGGTGAAACAAAAACGAGCGTCGGCATCTTGAGCAATGTGCTTTTCGTTGTCGCCGCCCACAATAAGGAAGCGAGCACCTTCTATTTCACGGTGAACAGCCACGTAGTCCGGGTGCATTTTGGCAAAGTCAACTGTGCCGATGTAACCGACGGTGAAGTTTTTATGTTCTATTGGCGACAACCGGAGGGAATCAGCAACGCCACCGGTGGAGAGAATGTGGGAGAATCTCTCGTCTGTTTTTACACTTGCCAAGCTGGCTTCGGTGGTGAAAGCAAAGTGGTCAGGATAGGCTAGTAAACGTTTGGGGAAAACATATGGCGCATGGAGCCCCGAGACGTGCGACCAGAGGGCCACCCGTGCCGGAGGAAACTTGTAATTTATTAAAATGTGATAGAGAAGGGGGTGATTCCAAAAGTGAATGAGGAGAATATCGGCGTTTTCTATGGCGCTGGCCATAAATTCTTCAAAAGCCCATTTGGCGGAAAAAACAGTGATGGATTCTTGCTCCGCCCATTTGAGGGTTTCATCATTGGCATAATCTAGGCTGAGAAAAGTGTGGTGGTTATTTTGATCCGAGGCGGCTAAAGCCCGCAGGACTTTACCGACTCCGCCGCCAAAGTGAGGGGTTATGTGTAGGATTTTATTCATATTCAAACTCCCACGCCGCTTTGCTTGCTTTAGGGAAACGCTGATTAAGTCGCCTAGCAACTGTTTTTACAAGCTTAGGTTGCCGCCGCGGGGCTTACTTTGCCGAGTAATAGCTTATGAGAGTGGGGGCGGCTTTGTCTAAGACGTCCTTTTCGTGGCTGACGTCGTCAGGGGCACAGCAAACACAACAACCCGGCATACTGTTCTTTTGACCACTTAGAAGCTTATGGCGAAAACTGTTGGCAAGCGGGCCGGTGAAAGCTTCCACAAGGCTTACCTCCCCCACCCTACCAATGGTCAGTGGTTTATAGATGGCATCACAAGGGGCGATGTCACCATTGGGCCAAATAGCCAAGGAAAAGAAAGCCAGAGGGCACACCAAGCGCGGGGCGTGCTTTTGGCCATAACGGTCGGTAGTGAGGTCGTTTAGGTGCTGGGTGGCGGCGACCCCGGCATAGACCGGCTTCACTTGCTCGATGAACATTCGGTGAGAGATGTTGTCAAAGAGCTGGTAAAAGCTTTTTTCCTCACCATCTTGAAGGGAGCAATCTAAAATTTTTACGAAAAGTTGGCTTTCACTATTACGACTTTGACGATGAAAATAAGCCAGTTGTTCTAAAAATTGCTCGAAATCTATTTTGACCCCGCAGGTTTGTTCGTATACTTGGCTATTTAAGCCTTGAAGGGAAATGCGCACTCGGGAAATTCCGGCGGCAATGAGCCGGTCTGAAAGCTCAGGGGTCAAGAGGCTGCCATTAGTAATGATTTCCAGGCGTTGGGCAATATTGGCCTCTTTGGCCAACTTAACCATCGCCGGCAAATCTCTGTTTACTAAAGGTTCTCCATGGCCCATAAAGGAGAGAACTTTGTAAGGGCTTGAAAATTCCTGAGAACTTTTGACAATTTCCTTAAAAGTCTCAAGAGACATATGCTCAGACCGCCGAAAGCCGTAATCACGCTTTAAGCTTTCGGATCCTTGGCTTTGGGCACAATAAGTGCAGCGGAAATTACAGCTGTTGGTGGGAAAGACGTTTAAAGTGAAGGGCACGGCCAAAGGCAAGACCGCGGCCAACTCCACACGATCATCATAACCGGAAATGGGGGCGATTTCAGCCATGGATTTCTCCTTTCAGGCGTGCGCTGATGGTGGTGGCAGCTTCATCTAAATCATCTTCTTTGGGGGTGAAACAGAGATAATTGGTGCAAGTGCGACAGAGCTCCCCTTGGCTTTGGTTGCGGCGCAAATGAGCCAGCATAAGCTCTCGGTGACGGGGCCCGTTCCAAATGGCGGTCAAGGGCTCTTTCGTCATTTGCCCTAAAGAGAAGCTCTTCGGCAAACCCAAAGGGGGGCACGGAAAGCAATAGCCTTCGGCATCAATTTGAAGGGTGTAGAAAATATAAGGGCAAACATCCCGCCGCTCTGCTTCTTCCCCGTAAAAGGTGCGGACACTATCTATTTTTTCCCCATAATCTCCCATCATGGGTTGGGCTCGCACTAAGTTTTCAACAAAAATATCGTCGGTGATGTTGCCAAAGAGCTCGAAAAAACGCTCTCGATCTTCCGGGCCGCTGAGTTCTTCTTCAATAATTTTGAGATAGAGAGAGCATTTGCCCCGGCTTTGGGCGTAAAAATCGGCGATATTTGCGCAGAGCTTAGCAAAATCAATATTGATTCCGCAATGTTTCCGATAATTTTCCGCACTTGTCCCCTGTATGGAAATGCGCAGGCGAGTGAGCCCGGCGTCAATCAGTTCACGGTTGAGCTTAGGAGTCAAAAGGGAGGCATTAGTGAAAATTTCTAAATTTTCAGCTATTTGAGCATCATTTAATTTAGCGACATCACTAGCTATTCTCTTATTGAGCAAGGGCTCCCCCAAGCCGGTGAGCAAAATGCGCTTATATTTAATCGGGAAGGCTTTTGATTGCTTGACAATTTCATGAAAAATTTCAGACGGCAAATCTTGAGTCACAAGACCGGCCTCTTTTTTTTGGCCTGCGCTTAAAGAGTGAGAGCAGTAAGAGCAACGGAAGTTACACCTTTGAGATGGCGAGATAAAGAGGGTAAATGGAGCGGCCAGCGGCACTAAATCCCTCAAAGGTTGGCGTTTGGCATCATAGCCGGGTTTTAGTTGCGCTTTCATTTTGGGGCCCCCAATTTGCTCAAGAGTAGAGACCGATGGTCATCGAGATAATCACCCTCCTGAAGGCCATAGCACGGCACTGAACAAGACGCACAAACAGAGTTCCGCCGCCGGTCGGTGGCCAGTAAACGCAAGAAAGCTTTACGCCTTTCGCCTTGCCAAATATCTTTGAGTGAATTTTCGGCAACTTGCCCTAACACTATCGGAATGTCGGAAGAACAACAGGGCAACACTTGCCCGCCGGGATCTAAGACCAGCATATAAAAGGGCATGGAACAAATGTCGGCTTCCCTTTTATGCCCTTGCTTACAGCGGTCAAAATCCCCCCCTTGACCCAATTCTTTAATGAAGGGGATGGCATATTCAATGTTGACGTGGTCAGCTCGGGGAGTGAACAATTCCGCAAAGAGAGCGGCGTCGTCGGTGGCGCTGTCTAAGGCGACGTCGATGATTTTGATGTAAACTTCGGTCTCTTTTTTGTGCTCGTAAAAATAGCTGAGATTAGCCAGAAATTGGGGGTAATCCAAATCCACCTGAGCGACCTTTTTATATTTTGCCGAGTCAGTTCCCTGAATTGATATTTTAAGACGATCGACCCCGGCGGCAATTAAGCCGTCAGCCATTTTTTTATTAAGTAAAGAAGCATTGGTGACAATTTCCACTCGGTCGGCCACTTTTTTTTCTTTGGCGTAAGCCACCATAGCGCAAATTTCAGGGTGCAAAAGAGGCTCGCCGTGGCCTGCAAAAATGAGGGCTTTCAATTTTTGAGGGAAAGAAGAGACTTCGTCAATGGCCTTTTGATAAACTTCCCAAGCCATAACTTGCCGCTTAAAACCTTTAGCCTTAAGAGCTTCTTGGTCAAGGGCGTAAAGGCAATAAGAACACCGAAAATTACAGGCGTAAATGGGGAAGACGTGTAAGGCAAAGGGAGCTCTCAAGGGCAAGTGGTCGATTAACTGGGTGCGTGCTATGGTCATTTAGGGCCTCGCAATACGTAGGGAAACGCTAGGAAACTTGCGTTTCCTTAAGAGCGTAAAAAACTGTCTCCATGGTCGCACTGGAGTGACTCCGCAAATAAAAGCGGTAAGGAAGTTTATATTTTTGGCTCCACCTAAAGATAAGGTTAGGGATTTGCCAAAAATGATCCACAGCATGGTAAACGCAGATGGCCAAATCAGGGGCGCTATTTGCGATTATTTTTTCTGCTCCGTAAAGAGCTCGCATCTCAGCACCTTCAATATCCATTTTAATAAAGGTAGGCTGGAAGGTGCCCAGCACATCATCAAGACGGGCGCAATGGACAGTCAAGTTCCCTTCCGGAGTTAAAGCGCTTGAACCGGCCAAATCACTAAAGCGACTGAATCCGTTTTCATCTGAGGCGGCCAAAGGCAAAAGAACAGCCGCCTGGCCACTTTCTCGCACAGTTTCGGCCAAAAGGCTAAAAGATGAGCTCAAAGGCTCGAGGGCCACATATTGTTCCGGGTGAGCTTCGTAGGCCAATAGCCTTTGGAAGGTATCTCCAATATAGGCTCCGCAATCTACAAAACGGTGCAAAGAGCCCGGCCGAACCAAACCGAAATATTGCTCCGGCCCTTGGCTTTCGTAGGCAATGCTGTAGTCACGCAGGAAATGGGCCGCCAGATTGCGACCGTAAACTTTTTGGCTTTCGGCATCGCTCAAATATGAAAACGGCCGAAAGATTTCGTCCTTTTGGCTTTGGAAATAAACGGGGGACTGCTCTAGAGACATGGGCACTCTGGCCGCTTGGAACTCTTGGGCATCAATGATATTATTATAGCCAAGACCGCGGAGGTAAGCGTAGATCCCCGATCGTTCCGAGGCTGTTAAAACAATAGCCAAAACCACTGGGTTTGTTTTATCTTCAAAATCTGCCGGACGCACAATTGGAAGGGGGGCATTAAAACCTGCGGCATAGCGATCCAGAAAGCATTGAGGCATATAACCATTTGATTGGAGAAAAGAACACATCTCCCGCCCAAAGGCTCCTGCGCCATAGATGACAAAATTTCGTCCTCCCAACCTTTGCTCCAGCTGTTCAGCTAAGGAAGGTATTTTCGTTTGTTCTAAGCTGGCCAATGTGGTGGCGAGATAATTTTTCATTATTTTGGCCTTGGGTAATCTTTGGCAAAGTCGGCCAGGTAATTTTCAATTTGGCCGATGCTTACGGCCAACATATCTTTTCCGCTGTAAAAATCTTGATACCAACTGGCGGTGAGCTCCACTGCTCGGCGGGTGTCGTAACCGCTTGACCAGCCCAAACGCTCTTTGGCCTTGGCACTATTTAAAAATAACAACCCGGCCTCAGAGGGGCCGTGGTCAGGCTCAGAACGAATCTCCAACCCCGGAAGAAATTCCGCCAAAATACTGGCCACTTCCTCTACAGACAAATGGCAATTATCCGGGCCCAAATTAAATGGTTCAGCAAAATCTCTTTCCCCACAAAGAAGCTTAGCCCCCAAAAGCAAATAACCATAAAGAGGCTCTAGAACGTGTTGCCACGGCCGCACAGCAAAGGGACGACGCAAAGTTAGAATCTGGCCTGCCGACCAAGCTCGAACTCCATCGGGAATGAGACGTTCGGCCCCCCAATCGCCACCGCCAATGACATTGCCGGCCCGCAGAGTGGCCAAAAGGAACTGCGCTTCCGGAAAAGAACGACGATAGGAAGAGCTCAATATTTCCGCACAAGCCTTAGAAGAAGAGTAAATATCCAAGCCCCCCAAGGAGTCATCTTCGGTATAAGCGGTGGTCGTCTCTCTGTTTTCATAGCATTTATCGCTGGTGATGTTGACGAAAGCCCGCACCGCCGGAGTGTGGCGGGCCGCCTCCAAAGCTCTTAAGGTACCAATGACGTTAGTTTGATAAGTGCCCACCGGGTCAGCAAACGAAGGCCTCACCAGAGCTTGGGCCGCCAGATGGAAAATAATTTCCGGCTGAAAGGAAGTGGCGCATTCAGCTAAAAAATTGGGCTCAACAATGTCGCCATAGTATTGGGTGATTTTTTCAGCTAAATTAAGGGCCGTAAAAAGAGAAGGAGAACTCACAGGAGGCAAAGCCGCACCACAGACCTCTGCCCCTAAAACTTTGAGCATAAGGGCCAGCCAACTGCCTTTAAAGCCGGTAGAACCGGTGATGAGAACTTTTTTCCCTCTGTAAATATTGAGCATTGTGCCTTTCCTTAGCTCTTTTGCTTTTGGCTTTCGAAAAAGCGTTTATGCCTTCTAGCTCCAAAGTTTCCACGGAGCTTGGTTTGAAAACCAAAGATTCGTCAAATAATTTTTATCGTGTATGGTATCCATGGCCCGCCAGAAACCCTTGTGCTGATAGGAGTTTAAGTTGCCTTCAGCGGCTAAGGGCTCAAGAACATGGCTTTCAAAAATGGTGTTGTCGCCATTTTTTATATGGGCAAAAATCTCCGGCTCCAGCACAAAAAATCCACCGTTAATCTTGCTCGTGGCAGCTTCGGCCTTTTCTTTAAAAGAGCTGACTAGCCCCCCTTTTTCAATTTCCAAAAGGCCAAAACGACCAAAGGGTTTAACAGCAGTTAAAGTCGCTATTTTTTTAGCTTTCCTGTGACAAGCCAACAATTTTTTTATGTCTACATTTGCCAAGCCATCGCCGTAAGTAAGCATAAAGGGCTCATCACGTAAAAAATTTTGCGCCCGCAGAAGGCGTCCGCCCGTCATGGTGTTGAGCTCGGTATAGAGCATAGTTACCCGCCAGGGCTCGGTTCTGGAGCTGTGAAGCTCCACCGAATTGTTTTCCATGTCCACCGTCAGGTCAGAATAGCGATTGTAATAATTGAGGAAATAATCCTTTATCACGTGAGACTTATAACCGGTCAGCACAACAAAATCGTTAAAGCCCCAGTGGGAATAAACTTTCATGATGTGCCACAAAATAGGATGGCCGCCAATTTCAACCATGGGCTTTGGCATGGTGCCTGTTTCTTCTGCAAGTCGGGTGCCAAGTCCACCGGCTAAAATTACCACTTTCATTGATTTTGCTCCTCTATTGGAGGGGTTGGTTCGTTCTCATTTGTGCTGTTTATCGCATCAGACTCTATTTTATCCAAAGCTCCACCGGCAATAGCCCAAAGGTAAAGGGAGGCCACCGAGCACCAAGGGCTATAGCGGCGGCGGTATTTTTCAAACAAGGGCCGGTCAACCTTTTTGTGCCGATATAATATTTCCATGCCTCGCTTAATGGCCAAATCGTTAAAGCTGAGAACATCAGGGCGCTCCAGGCAAAATATCAAGAGCATCTCCGCCGTCCAACAGCCAATGCCCGGAAGTGCCGACAACACCTTAATGATTTCCTCATCAGACATCTTTGCTAAACAATCTAAAGGGACTTCCCCGGCTAAGACTTTATTAGTAAGGCCATAGATATAATCCACCTTGCGCTGGGAGAGCCCGCAAGCCCGCAAGCTTTCCATCGGAGTCTCAACCATGGCTTGCGGCGTCATGTGCGCCAAGCCGGGGGCCACAGCCTCTTGACAACGAGCCCAAACCGTGGCTTGAGCTTTGGTGGAAATCTGCTGGCCCACAATGGAATGCACTATAGCCGTAAAGGGATCTGGGGTGGTTTCCCTTTTGATTGGGCCAATGAGCGCGATGGCGCGGCCTAAAGTTTTATCTTTTTTTTGTAAATAATCGGTGGCTGTTTGGTCATAGATGAAATAGTTCATTTTAAAATCTTTTTCTCGAGTTTTTAGATATTATAACTGCCTTTGGGTAATTATAAAAGGAAAAATTGTTGACTTAAGAGCGCCAACAAATATATAATGCCAACCATGTGTAAATTTCGTTTCTCAGCTCCTGCTCATGTCCTGAATCACACCTCTTTTTGGTGGTGGGGCTCTTTGCGCACATAAACTGGCAAGCCGGAGACTTCATTTCTAAATTAGCTATTTTACGAAAAATAAAAAGTTTTAAGCTCGCCGGGAAACCACAGGCGAGTTTTTTATTGTCATAAATCATATAATTGTAAGGAGAGCCCAAATGTCCACCCAAATACCCTTGGAGCGCGCAATAAATTTACCTAAAAACGAATTGCCCAAAAGCTGGTATAACGTTTTAGTTGATTTGCCCAAGCCCTTGGAGAGCTACCTTTCTCCGGCAGACCGTCAGCCTGTGAAACCGGCTGACATGCTGGCGATTTTCCCCGAAGCCCTCTTGGAGCAAGAATTTGGCGACCGTCGCTTCTATGACATTCCGGAGCCTGTGCGCGCCGCCTTGGCCAAATGGCGACCCACGCCGTTGGTGCGGGCTTACGATTTGGAAAAAGCCCTTAAGGTGCGGTCTCATATTTATTATAAAAACGAAAGCATCTCCCCTTCCGGCAGCCACAAAAGCAACTCAGCTTACGCCCAAGCCTATTTCAACAAAGAGGCCGGGGTGAAGCGTTTGACCACGGAGACCGGGGCCGGTCAATGGGGATCGGCTTTGGCCATGGCGGGCCAGCATTTTGGTTTGGACGTGCGGATTTTCATGGTGAAAAGCAGTTACCAGCAAAAGCCTTACCGCAAGGTTTTAATTAACCTCATGGGGGCAGAGGTTTTGGCCAGCCCCAGCGAAATGACGGAAGCAGGGCGGAAAGCTTTGGCCGAAAACCCAGATATGCCCGGCACCTTGGGTTTGGCTATCAGTGAGGCAGTGGAAGAGGCCATGGCCCGCCCGGATACGAACTACGCCCTCGGGAGCGTTCTCAACCACGTTTTGCTCCACCAGACGGTCATTGGCCTTGAGACCCAAAAACAGCTGGAAGTTGCCGGAGAAAAAGCTGACTACCTCATTGCCTGCCACGGCGGTGGCTCGAACTTTGGCGGATTGATAGCTCCCTTTGTGCCCGATATTTTAGCCGGTAAAGGCCCGAAAGTCATTGCCGCTGAACCTGCTTCTTGCCCCACTCTCACCCAAGGCACTTTCCGCCATGATTACGGTGATGTGGCCGCCTTGACTCCTCTTTTGCCCATGTATACCTTGGGGGCGGATTTCCAACCACCGGCCATTCACTCCGGGGGCTTGCGCTACCACGGGGCCTCGCCCATTGTGAGCGCCCTTTTGGCGGCTAAATTAATCAGCGCCCAAGCTGTGGCCTCCACCGAGGTTTACCCCTTTGCCCGCCTCTTTGCCCACACCGAAACACTTATCCCGGCACCGGAATCATGCCACGCCCTCACGGTGGCCTGCTTGAAAGCTTTAGAGCTGGAAAAAGAAAATAAGCCCGGCACCATTGTCTTTGCCCTTTCCGGGCACGGCTTGTTTGATATGTCGGCTTACGACCAACAATCGCAGGCAGAGGCTTTGGGTTCTAACTTCTAATCAACGTTTCTCAAAATATACCAAAACCCCTTCCGTCCTTAATTTCTTGGGCGGAAGGGGTTTTGGTGTTTCACTTGAAACAAAGGGTGATAAAAATCAAAAGCCTATTAAAGCATTATAAACTTTAATAGGCTTTTAGAAAATGGCTCCTCAGGACGGACTCGAACCGCCGACCCAGTGGTTAACAGCCACTTGCTCTACCGACTGAGCTACTGAGGAATAAATACCTTTCGTCTTTTTAATATTTTTGAGCCGATTTGTCAAGCATTTTTTAATCATTAATTTTAAGAAAACGCTAATAAGTCAGCGTTTCCTTAATTATCAGCACAAAAAGGTGCGGAAATAATACCACCACCAACCACTAAATCCCCACGGTAAAGCACT